>NZ_JBHSBI010000038.1:0-120198 GCF_042650645.1 Nonomuraea purpurea | reverse complement strand
ACAGAAAGAGCACAACCTCCAGCAGCACGATCACTGCGACCATCAGCCTGCCGTACTGGACACTGCCGCATAACCCCCGAAGGATTTACAACTCAGATCACTTAGTCTTGATCCAACACCGTGATCAAACCGAGACACCAGTCGAAGACTCCTGCGTTATCGCAGGTCAGACGTTACTTCGTTGAAAATTTCTTCATTGCTACTGGGACCCCTGCTACGGGAAGTGGATAACGGCCTACAACCGGCATCGCCGCTGGTCACTGGATAGGACCTGGGCACGGATCCTCGATGAGCTACGGGCGGGGTGCGATGAGGCCGAGGGCGAGGACTGGACGGTCAGCGCCGACTCCACGGTGGTACGCGCCCACCAGCACGCGGCCGGGGCACGGCATGCCCCGGCCCTGGACATCCCTTCAAAGGGGCCGATAAAGATCACGAACGGGTGACGTCGAGCCGGGAGGCGCTGGGACGCTCCCGAGGTGGTCTGTCCACCAAGATTCACCTGGTCGCCGACCGGCGCTGCCGCCCGATCGCCCGGCTCACCAGCCCTGGCCAGCACGGTGACTCGCCCCGCTTCATCCCGCTGATGGAGTCCATCCGCTTCCGGCGGCGCGGGCTGGGCAGGCCGCGCAAGCGGCCCGCCCGCGCGATGGGCGACAAGGCGTACTCCTCGCGGGGAAATCGCGCCTACCTGCGCAGACACGGTATTCAGGCGGTCATCCCCGTCAAGGAGGATCAGAAGGCCAACCGCCTCAAGCGGGGCTCGGCCGGAGGACGCCCGCCCAACTTCGACGCTGAGCGGTACAAGGAGCGCAACACCGTTGAGCGCTGCGTCAACAAGCTCCGCCAGTATCGGGCTGTGGCCACCCGCTTCGACAAGCGCGAGCGCATCTACCAGGGCACTCTCGATGTCGCCTCGATCCGGATCTGGCTCCGGGACCCCGTCATGTGATCACGGAACACGGCTAGTCTAGAAGCGGTAGCGCAGCACCGTGGTGCTCACTCGCCGGAATGTCGCCGGGCTACGTGACAGCAGGCCGCTGACCAGGCTGCCTACCAGGCGTATGCCCAGCGGCAGTTGCGCTGCTTCGGGGGTTCGCGTGGGGAAGCTCTCCTCGACGAGCTTCAGGCCAGGAACCCAGCGTTCGGGTTCGAGAGGGTCGTCGAAGCCGGGATTAACCACCCCGTCGGCGATGGAGCCGAAGGCGCGGGGATAGTGCTTGACCACCCAGACGGCGAGTTTGGGGTAGCCGTTGAACGCCAGTTCCCCACCGGTGAAGTGGCTGGTGAGCCGGGTCAGCAGGGACACGAGGCCGTCCTGGGTGAGGAACGGCACCAGGCCGTCGGCGACGATCATGGCAGGCCGGTCGGAGGGGAGCTGGTTCAGCCACTGCTCGTCATTCAGGTCCGCCCCGATGCCGTGGGCGTTGGCGCGCTGCGGTATTACCTGTCGTCTGATGGCGACGATCTCGGGGAAGTCGACGTCGTACCAGTCGACGGTGGCCGGCGGGTTGACGCGGAAGACCCTGCTGTCCAGCCCGGCTCCCAGATCCAGTACGACCGCGTCGGGGTGGCGGGCGATGAAGTCGCGCGCCACCTCGTCAAGTTTCTTGGCCCGCATCGCGATGTCGAAGAGTTTGCTCTTGAGCAAGGGGAATTTGGCGAGGTCGTATCCGACCTTGCTGACGATTTCGTCGGCCATCGTGTCGGCGAGGAAGGGGTGCGGCAGTCGGCTGTCGAGTGCCCGGCCGCAAAGGGTTAGCCACAGGCTGTTCTGTGCTGGTGTGAACGCCGGAAGGGTGATGCCCATGTTGCTCAGTCCTTGTCTGGTTGGGGTGGTCGCGCGTCATTCCACGCATCCTGGGCGGCCTTCAGGAGCGTGTCGTCGGTGTACAGGCCGTGGGTGTAGAGCTCGAGCATGGGCACGGTCAGACGGCGCAGCACGTCGGGGCCGAACTGCTCATGGCCCAGGAAACGCGCCAAAGGTGGCGGCAGGGTCAGCACGGCCTGGCTGATCAGGATGCTCAGCGCCGCCAGCGCTCGAGGATCGGAGGACGGACGCATCGTGCCGTCGGCGGCTCCGGCCCTGAAGACATCTTCGGATTCCGCGACCATCGCGTTCACGAACGTGATGGCGGCGGGTGTGTCCTCTTGAATCGCGCGGGCCATGTACTGCGCCTGGAGCCGGTACTCCTCGGGGTCCGACAGGTATTCGCGGTGGAGGTCATGCATTCCCGCCCCGGCGGGGCGCCCTGCGGTGCGCGCCCTTCTGGTCTGGGCGCTCAGTACGTACTCGTCACAGGCGCGCAGCAGTCCCTCCTTGTTTCCGAAGTGGTGAAAGATCAGGCCGACGCTAACCCCCGCGTCCGCCGAGATGGCGCGCAGATTGGCCTTCTGGAAACCCTCGCGAGCGAAGTGGGCGAGGGCGGCGTTGCGGATCTTGGCCCGCGCGGTCAGGTCTGCGGAAGAAGAGTCGCCCGAACGAACTGAACTCATGATTAGCATACTAATCATGAGTTCAGTCTCAAGCCAAGGCGGGGGCGGTGCGCTTGTGGCTCGGCTTCCCCAGGCTTCGATCCCTGGTTCTACACCCAGTGCCATGCCGTGGAATGCGACATCAACCGATTCAAAGCTCACCGGGCCGTGGCCACGCGCTCCGACAAGCGCGAGCGCATCTACCAGGGCACCCTCGATATCGCCTCGATCCGGATCTGGCTCCGGGACCCCGTCACATGATCACGGGACACGGCCTAACTGTCTGTTCTGCTCGAAGAAGGCCTCCCGGCCGAGGCTCTGACCCGGGGTCGTTGAGCCGGATCAGTGTCGCGGCGACCAGCGGCGGCTCTCGCGACGATTGATCAATCCGGCGGCCTCCAACCCGCCGCCGAGCCCTCGATTACACCAGCGCCGTCATGGACGGCGACACGGTCGTTCTCCACCTGTGCTCCGGCCAGACGGCCCGCATCCAGCCGGTCAGTGGTGCCGAACTGGCCGAACTCCGCCGCGGTGATGGTGCCGAGCAGGGCCGCCGATCGCGACGTCGCGGATGAACCTGCCGTCCATCGCGGTGACGTCGTCATAGAGCTCGGCCCGCAGGATTGGGATGTCGTCCTCGTGCCCGACCTTGTTACTCCTTGGCATCCCAACCTCCTGACGTCACAACGCCACGCACGGTGCGTGCATACGAGCAACCTCCCAGCCAGGGCCGACAGATCCCGTTGAAGACCCGAAGTCAGTCAGGGCTGAGTCAGACCCGGTGGGAGGTGCTCACCGACATCATCTCTGTCAGGGTTCGAGGTCGGTCACTCCCTGGCCGCTCGGGATGTCGAGCGGAACGGAGATCTGGTCGTGCGTGATCAGCCAGGTGCCGGCGATTTCTCGGAAGCAGAATGTGCCTCGGACCCACATTCCGTCCGTCGAGGTCCCGCCTTTCAAGGTGCCGGCGAGTCGGGCGAAGCAATGCCCGAACGCCACACCCTCGCCCACGGTGAGCTTCAGGCCGCGAACCTCATAGGTCACTTCCTCGAAGACCGCGAACACGTTCGCCCAGTTCTTCAGCTTCGCGTCTCTCCCTACATGCTGGAGTGGCGGCTCGACGTCGAAGGAGACGATGTCCGTGGCGTAGAGCTGCTTCAAGCCTTCGATGTCTTTGTTTCGGACGCCTTCGGCTAGCTTGTCGATGTGATTTCTGAGTTCGGTTTCGCTCACTTGTCCTGGTTCCATTCATTCGTTGTGGGTCAGATGACCTCAAGGTTGGCCATCATTCCCATGTCCTCGTGTTCGGCGTTGTGGCAGTGGAAGAGGTAGCGGCCGGGGTAGCCGTCGAAGCGAGTGATGATCTCGGCTGCTTCGCCTGGCCGTAGCGAGATGGTGTCCTTGAGACCCGCATCGTGGGGCAGCGGGGCCTTGCCGCCGCGTGAGAGCACCCGGAAGCCGACCAGGTGCAGGTGGACGGGGTGGTGGATGTCGGCGATCAGCCGCCAGGCCTCGATGTCGCCGAGGCGGGTGGTGACGTCGGTGCGGGCGGGGTCGAACGCCTTCCCGCCGATGAGCCAGCCGTGACGTCCGCTCGTCCGGCCGGCGCGGAAGGAGAGGTCGCGCGTCCGGACGGCGTCCGAGCGGCGCCAGCTCGGCAGATCGGACGAGAGCTTCTGGGGATACGGCTGGACGCGGCCGCCGACCGGGATCTTCTGCGGCTACCCATCGTGCGCACCGTGAAGACCAGCGGGGCCGAGCCACGTCGTGAGGGCGGCCCGGAGAGCGTCCAGGTCTGGCTGCTCGCCGGCGCGGGTGACCCAGGCGACGTGTCCGTCGGGACGGATGAGTACGGCGTCCGCGCCGAGGTCGGAGCCCTTCGCAGGATGGGCGCGGACGAGATCGACTCGGTCCGCCCAGCCGGTCACGACGGCGGCGAGCGGCGGGAGACCACCGAGATCCAGCAGAACCGCGCGAGCGCGGTGCAGCAGTTCGTAGACGCGACCGTGTTCGAGGTCGAGATCCGGCATCCGCCTGCCGAGGAGGTCGTCCGTCCCCTCCATCGGATACCTGGTGTCGGTCGCGGTGATCATACCGGCCAGGCGCAGCCGTACCTCGTCGATGCCGATGAGATCGCCCAGCACCTCGCGCAGAGCGGAGGTGTGATCGTCCACCCGCCAGAGGGCGGTCTGGGCGCGGGTGTTGTGCAGGACGCGGGCGGCGACCGGGTGGCGTTCTGCCTGGTAGGTGTCGAGCAACAGGTCCGGGGCTTGGCCGCGGACGACGGCGGCGAGCTTCCAGCCGAGGTTGACCGCGTCCTGCACACCGGTGTTCAGGCCCTGGCCGCCTGCCGGGAAGTGGATGTGCGCGGCGTCGCCGGCCAGCAGGACCCGGCCCACGCGGTAACGGTCGGCCTGGCGTGCCGCGTCGCCGTGCCGGGAGAGCCAGCGCGGCGAGTGCATCCCGTAATCCGTCCCGGCAATCTTGAGCAAGGACTTGCGGAGGGTCTCCAGGGTCACCGGTTCGTCCCGGCCAGCCACGTGATCGAACTCGTTGGTCAGCACCCGGTAGTCCGGACCGTAGGACAGCACCGAGAATCTGCCGTGCTCGCGCCGCTCCTGGAAGATGTCGGCCGCGGGCGGCTCGGCGAGCTCGACGTCGCCGAGCATCGCGGTCATCGTGGCCGGGGTGCCGGGGAAGGCGATGCCGGCGAGCCCGCGCACAGTGCTGCGGCCCCCGTCGCAGCCGACGAGGTGGTCCGCCCGGACGCGCGACCCGTCCGCGAGCTCCACCGTGGCGCCCGTCTCGTCCTGGGAGAACCCCGTCACCTCGGCGTCGCGGCGCAGCCGTACCCCCAACTGCGCCGCGCGCTCCTCCAGCAGCCGTTCCACCTCGGCCTGCAAGATGAGCAGTGCGTACGGATATCGCGTCGCCATATCGGATAGGTCGAGACCGAGTCCGGAGAAATGCATGTCCCGCCGCGGCCGTCCGCGCTCGAGGAACCCGTCGAGCAGGCCCCGCTGATCGAGCATTTCCATCGTGCGGATGTGCAGGGCTCCGGCCCGCGATTCCACCGTTCGAGGCTGCGGGAGCCGCTCAAGGACGAGCACATCGATCCCGGCGAGCCCCAGCTCGCACGCGAGCATCAGCCCGGTCGGCCCTGCTCCGGCGATCACTACCTGGGTATCGGTCATGGTCAACTCCTTGGTCATCTTTCAGTCGAATGGGTCAACACGCGCAGAGGAGACGGAGAGGCGTTCGTCGATCGCCTGCCGCCCCGCTTCTGCGGCGGCACCTTCGCTTGCGCCAGACATGCGCGATCGCGACTTACTGCGCTGCGGCTGCCGACTCCTACCGGCTGATCTGACGCGGAACCGTCAGTGCGAGGAGTTCGTCCGGGTTGCGGATGGCGTAGAGGTGGGTGATCTTCCCGTCGACGACATCGTGTGCAGTGCCAAAACTCGTCCATGGCATCTGACCGGGCCTTCTATCCTCAGCACTCATGTTCCTACGCCTGCTGTATCTGCTGATGGTCCGGTTGTTCGGCTGGTTGACACTTCTCTCGCGGGGCGACGCCTCCAAGGACGTAGAGATCTTGGTGCTGCGTCATGAGGTCGCCGTCCTGCGTCGTCAAGTCTCCCGGCCGCACTGGCGCGACTGCTCCCCATGCGGCTTCGCCTCCATCGGATCGTGACGCCGGGCACCTTGCTGGCCTGGCACCGCCGCCTGGTCAGCCAACGCTGGACCTTCCCCAACACAGCTGGACGTCCACCGATCCCGGACGAGCTGCGTGAGCTGGTGATCCGGTTGGCCAGAGAAAATCCCCGATGGGGGCACCGGCGGATTCACGGCGAACTGCTCGGCCTCGGCCATCGAATCGGGGAGGGCACCATCCGCCGGATCCTCGCCGTGGCCGGCCTCGGTCCAGCGCCACGTCAGGCGTCACCGACCTGGCGACAGTTCCTCACTTCGCAAGCCTCCGGCGTATTGGCCTGCGACTTTCTGCACGTCGACACCGTGTTCCTCAAACGACTGTACGTCTTCTTCGTCATGGAGATCGAGACACGCCGTGTACACCTGCTGGACGTCACCGCCAACCCAACGGGCGCATGGACGACCCAGCAAGCCCGGAACCTGCTGATGGACCTGGGCGAACGCGCCGGCACCTTCAGGTTTCTCATCCGCGATCGTGACGGCAAGTTCTCCCGCTTGTTCGATGAGGTGTTCGCCGCCGCCGGTGTGCGGGTCATCAAGACGCCCGTCCGGTCCCCGCGAGCGAACGCGTTCGCCGAACGATTCGTGGGAACACTACGCCGAGAGTGCCTCGATCACCTGCTCATCTATGGCGAGCGGCACCTGCGCAAGGTCCTGACCGAGTACGAACACCATTTCAACCATCATCGCCCGCGTCAGGGCCGCTCCCTCCGCCCTCCGTTGCACGACCCCAGCGAAGTGATCGACGTAGCCGCCCAGATCCACCGCCGGAGGACCGTCACTGGGCTGATTAGCGAGTACCGCAGAGCAGCCTGACCGTCCGGCAAACGGCCAGCTCACCAGCAGTGTCCGCGTTTTGGCACCGCACACGGTGGTCGCCTAAACGATCTACCGCGATACACGGTCCGTACACAAGAGCAACCACCGAGCAACCAACCATGATCAACAACGTGATCGAAGGCAGGCGAGAACCGAGAAAACCCAGGTCGGACGCGGTATTCGAGAGTAGGGCGGGTGGGACTTGAACCCACGACCCACGGATTATGAGTCCGATGCTCTGACCGGCTGAGCTACCGCCCCTGGATGAAGTTGTCTGGCACCGAGAGGATCATGCCCGAGCCCTCGCGCAAGCTAAGGTTAGAGCATCGGATCCGCTCATGGTGCCGTGCTGTGCGGAAGACGGGCTTCCACCGACATCATTCCATGCCGACCAGCGTTGTCGGAGTCCAGGACGATCATATTCGGGTCTCGGTGCCCAGGGGGACGGGATCAGCCGAAGGCGGACAGTGGGAGAAGGACCGGTAGTACGCGGATGTGCCGGTGTTCATGTTGCTCGTGGTGATCCGGGGGCGCCTGTCTTGGGCGTCGTTGGTTCTTTATGCAAGGTGACGGCATACGTCCGAAGGGGGCTGGATGCCGTCATGGCTGACGCGCCGATCGCGGTCGCGATCAGCGTCGGGTCGCGGAGCGTTGCTCACTCCTGGCTGCTGGGACGTGACGGCGGCCTGGGAGTGGAGGAGTGCGGGTTTGCCCCTCTCGTTGGGTTATGGAGCGGTGCCGTAGCCTGGGTTGCGTACCAGCCAGTCGTAGTAGACCGGGCTGCGGCGTACCGCGTCCATGTGCGCCTGTTTGGCCTGCGCCACCACCCACGCGGCTTCGGGTGTGGTGGGGTGGCGGCCGAGGAGTTGCCGCCAGCGCAGGGGTGCCCCGGCGATCGGGACCATGGTCAGGCCCTGCGCGGACTGGTGGGTGGCCTGGCAGAGCACCACGGCGCGGCCGACCTGGGCCAGGTGGGTGCAGGTGGGCACGTCGGTTTCGTAGATCGTTCCTGGTGTGAAGCCGGCCCGCGCGCACGCCATCGCGAAGCAGTCCGCGAAGCAGCCGTCACCGGGGGTGACCGCCCATTGTTCGGCGGCGAGATCGGCCAGTTCCACCTCCTTCTCCTTGGCGACGGGGTGGGAGTCGGCGACGAGGCAGAAGACGGGGTCGATGCTGATCGTCTCCCATAGCAGGGCGCCGGTGGGGGTGCCGGAGTCGCCGCACGCGCCGGTCAGCACGTAGTCGAGCCGGCCGAGTTCGACCATGTTGGTCAGTTCGTGGGTCGACCAGGACGTGTACGTGCTGACCTTCCGTTCGGTGGCGAGCCGGTCGACCAGGCCGCCGAGTATGGGGCCGTTGGTGGCGCCGATGCGGAATCCGGGTGAGGGGGTGTGCGCGAATCGTACGGCTTCTTCCTGTAGCTCCTTGGCTGCGGGGAGTAAGACTCTGGCCCTGGCGAGTACCAGCTCGCCGAGGCGGGTGGGCCTGGCGCCGTGGCGGTCGCGTTCGAACAGGGCGCCGCCGAGCACCCGCTCGATACGTTTGAGCTGGGCGGTCAGTGCCGGTTGGGCCAGCCCGAGCAGGGACGCCGCCTTGCTCACACTTCCCGCGTCCGCGACCGCGCGGACGATCCTGAGGTGCCTGAGCTCGAGGTCCATAACGGGAAGGTAAGGCGGCGCTCTCTTCCAAACAATGCCTATATGTCAGGAATTGTGACAGATATTGTCGGGGGATCTCCGGGGTAGGGGGAACCCATGACGACGATGGGAATAGATCCGGCCCAGCTCAGCGAGGATGATCTCGTACGCGAGCTGAGGCAACTGCACGCCACCCGAAGCGACACCTTCTTCCACGGATCCGACGACGCGCTGTCGCGGCACACCTCGCGGACCAACGAACTGGAGTCCGAATACCTGCGCCGCCACCCGGACCGCGAGGTCGACCCGTACCGGTTGAGGGAGGGAGCGAGACAACGATGATGATGATCGAACGCCACGACGTCCAGGCTCTGTCGGACATCGACATCTACGTGTACGAGGCGGTGGCCTCGAAGGTGGTCGAGTCGGGCAGCGCCGGCCTCGACGGGCTCGTGCGGGCCTCCGGGCTGAGCGAGGACGACGTGCGCAGGAGCATCGCGGTGCTCATCGAGCAGGGGTACGTGGTGCCGCGCGGCGACCGGTACGGCCTGGGGCCGCACACCTTCGAGGTCGAGTACTAACGATCCGACAGGGCACGCAGGACGGCTGCCTGCGCCGCCGTGACCCCGGACGCCCGCTGTCCGGCGGCCTCCTGCGGAGTGAGCCCCGCCGCGCACCATGCGGCCACCTCCGCCAACGGGACCGCGCCCCACCAGGAGGCCATGACCTCCAGAGCGGGCAGGCCGAGCCGCGCCGCCTCCGCCGCCGTGAACCCCAGCGCCGCGAACACCCGCGCGTCCCCCTGGTCCACCCGTCGCCGCGCCCACGCCTCGGCCTCGGCGCCGTCCCAACCGGCGTCGGCGTAGACGCGGGCCACGTCGGCGGGCACGCCGGCCCGCAGCAGTCGGCGCAGCGCCTCGGCGCGGCCGGGGTCCAGGTCGGCGGGCGGGGGAGTGGCCAGCCGCGCCAGTCGTGCCGGCCAGGACCCCCGGCTCGGGCGCTCGCCGGACAACTGCCTGCGGGCCGCGTCGTGCGGGGCGACGCCCAACTCGTGCCAGCGGACGGCGTCCGCGGGCGTCATCCCCGCCCGCTGCCAGGTGATGACCGTCTCGGGCGTGGCACCGGCCGTGCGCCACAGGCGGGCGTCGGCGGGTTCGGTCACGCCGGCCTCCCGCCACGCCGCCGCCTCCTCCGCGGTGAAGCCCGCCACCCGCCAGCGCCGGTCCGTCATGCCGCATCCCTCCTGATCCGGACGGAACTCGCCCACTCTGGAGCCGCCCCGCCATCGAAGAGGCAGATCATGGTGTATGGGCGGGGCCGCCGTTCCGGCCACGGCGTGTCGCCGTCCGTCAGCACGATCACCACGTCGGCGCGGGCGGCGGCCTCGAAGCCCGGCCGCAGATCCGTCCCGCCGCCGCCCACCAGCTCGACCTGGGCCAGGTCCCGCACCCGCTGGACCGGGTGGGCCGCCGCGTCACAGCAGGTCACGTCGACCCGGCGGTTCCCGGTCGCCCGCAGGATGCCGTTCAGCTCCCCGAGTGCCCGGGACAGGGTGTCGTCGGCGATGCTGCCCGAGGTGTCGACGATGACGTGGACGCGGAGGAGCGGGCGCACCAGGGCGGGCAGGACGATCCCCGGCGCGGACGGGGCGCGTCTGGACGGGCGGCGGTAGCTGAAGTCCACGCGCCCGGCCGCCTGCGTCAGGCCGCGCCGCACCAGGGCCGCCAGCAGGGTCCGCCAGTCCACCTCCGGCCGGAGGGTCGTCTCGGCCCAGCGGCGCCACCCGGCCGGGGCCGTTCCCCTGGCGTCGATCTCGGCGGCGACGGCTCGGGTGAGCAGCTCGCGTTCCAGGGCGGTCATGACGCTCGGGCCGGTGAACGGGGCGCGGCCGCAGGCCACCAGATGGTCTGGCACGTCGATGAGGTCCAGCAGGTCGGCGTACCGTTCGGCCAGCAGGCCCTCGGGGAGGCCGAGCGCGTCGGGGGAGACGGCCTCGGCGGGGGCGCCTTCCAGGTCGTCGTTGATCTCGGCGTCGGCGGCGCGGTCCCAGCGCAGGGTCTGGTCCCGGTACGGCTCCGCGCGGGTGTGGTGGTCTCTGAGCAGGTGTCCGACCTGGTGGAGCAGCCACCAGCCGAGTTCGGGGACGGGGGTGTCGGCGGTGGAGCCGGGGTTCAGGTGGACGTTCCAGTTCTCGTCGGAGGGAAGGCGCGGCGAGGCGGCCGGGTCGATCAGCGGGGTGAGGGCGAAAAGGGCGGAGGTGAGGTACGGGGCGCGCGCGGCGGCCCAGAGCCGTGCCGCGGCGAAACGTTCCTGGGCGTTCATGGCATGAGTCCCGCGGAGCGGAGGATCGGCGTCAGCTCCAGCACCGTCGTGGGCAGGACCGCGCCGTGCGGGCGGCGGACGGCCAGGGCGCGGGCCGCGCCGGCCGCCACGTCGGGGGTGCGCCGGGCCACCCGGCCGATGAGCGTCCAGGCCCGCTGCCAGGAGTCCGCGCCCCCGTCGGCGCTCACGTGGGCGACGACCGAGCCCAGAACGGCGTGCACCCGGTCCACCCGGTCGGGCAGCGGCGCGGCCGGGTCGGCGAGCAGCGTCTCGGGATCGGGCAGGTCGAGGTCGCGCAGCCAGGACAGGAACTCGAACCCGGCCGCCTCCCCGACCGCCCCGATCACCAGCTCGGCCCGCACCCGCTCAGCTCCAGCCCCAGAGGCCCAGGTCCAGGTCCAGGCTACGGCGGTTGCCGCGAGCTCCCACGTACGGGGGCTCGGCCAGCCGCGCGCGGCCCCGTCGGGCACCGCCAGCACGAGCTCCGGCCGTACCCGCAGGAACGCCCCCACCAAGGCCCGCGCCCGTGCCGGGCCGGCGGGGTCGGGGTCCCACCGCATCGGGGGCGGAGCGGCGAAGCCGGCGGTGAAGCCCTCCGCCACGGAGGCGGCGCTGACCGTCCAGTCCAGGTGGATCAGCCGGTTGGCCAGCGGCGCCGACAGGTCCCACCCGTCCGCCGCCTGCTCGGGAGGGTTGGCCGCGGCCACGACGCGGACCGACGGCGGCAGCGCCAGGTCCCCGACGGCCCGCTCCAGCACCACCCGCAACATCGCGGCCTGCACGGCGGGCGGCGCGGTGGTGAGCTCGTCCAGGAAGAGGATCCCGGACCCGGCCGAGGCCAGCCGGGTGGCCCACCGGGGCGGCGCGAACCAGGTCTCCCCGTCGCGCAGCACCGGCAGCCCGGCGAAGTCGCTCGGCTCCCTGATCGAGCCCACCACGACCTCGACCGGCAGCCCGAGCCGGTCGCCGAGTGCCTGCACGGCCGACGTCTTCCCGGTCCCCGGCGCTCCCCAAAGGATCACCGGCAGGTTCGCCGCGACGGCGACGGACAACGCATCCATGAACACCCCTGAGCGTCAACTTTGATTGACCCGATGAGGGTCAACGTAGGTTGACGGAAGGGATTCTGTCAAATCTCCAGGACGAGCTTGCCGACGAAGTCGCCGCTCTCGATCAGCGCGTGCGCCTTGGCTGCCTCGGCCAGCGGAAAGATCCGGTCCACGTGCGGGGCCAGCTTCCCGTCCGCCGCCAGCGCGGCCAGCTCCGCCAGCGCGGCGTGGTCGGGTTCCACGCTGAACGAGCCGAACCGCAGCCCTGCCTCCGCGTACGCCGCCTCGTCGGCGGGCGTCATCCCCGCGGCCCCGATGAACGCGCCCCCGGGCCGGAGCGCCGGCAGCGACCGGGCCGGATAGTCGCCGCCCACCAGGTCGAACACCACGTCCACGTCCGGCACGGCGTCGGCGAAGTCGACACTGGTGTAGTCGATCACCTCGTCCGCTCCGAGGCCGCGCACGAACGCGTGCTTGGCCGCCCGAGTCGTGCCGATCACGTACCCGCCGCGCAGTTTGGCGAGCTGCACGGCCATATGCCCGACCCCGCCCGCCGCCGCGTGGACGAGCACCCGCTGCCCGGAGGAGACGTCGGCGATGTCGGAAAAAGCCTGCCATGCGGTCAGCCCCGGCATCGCCAGCGCCGCCGCCCGCGCGTGGTCGACGCCGGACGGCTTGCGGGCCAGCTGCCGCGGCCTGGCCACCACGTACTCGGCGTAGGCCCCGGCGTAGAGGGGGAAGTTGACCATGCCGAAGACCTCGTCGCCGGGCTTGAATCGGCCGACGTAGCCGCCGATTTCCTCCACGACGCCCGACACGTCCCAGCCGGGGATCAGGGGCGGCTCGGTGTAGTCCGGCGGGTACGGGGTGCGCCGCAGCTTCCAGTCCGGCGGATTCACCGCTGCGGCCCGCACCCGCACCAGCACCTCGTGCGGTCGGGGGACGGGCCGCGGCACCTCGGCGAGCTCCAGCACCTCGGGCTCGCCGAAGGAGCGATAAACGATGGCACGCATGTTCTCTGTCATGCCGCCCATGCTGGCCGCGGCCGGTACCCATTGTGAAGAAGGCACCTGTTTGGTATTCAGGTACCTGATGGATACCACCTTTCCCGACCTCAGGAAGTATGGCGGCGCCGACGCGTTCCTGCGCGCCTGCAAGCCCCGCACCGTGCTCGACATCTTCACCGGCAAGTGGACGGGGCTGGTGATGGGCGCGCTGCTCGACGGGCCCAGGCGGTTCAACGAGCTGCGCAGGATGCTCGACGGCATCACCCAGAAGATGTTGTCGCAGAATCTGCGCACCCTGGAACGCGACGGCCTGGTCACCCGCACCGTCTACCCGACGATCCCGCCCCGCGTGGAGTACGAGCTCACCGGCCTCGGCCACAGCGCCATGGGCGTCCTGCGGGCGATCGGAGACTGGGCCGGCGAGCACGCCGACGACGTCCTCACCGCCAGGCAGACCTACGACGAACGCGCCCGCGAACCGGTCAGGGCCGTCTGAGCCGGACGCCACCCGCTGCCCACGAAGACCGCGCGCAGGCGTACTGTCAGGGAGTGGACGTCGCCGACCTGAGCCCCGCGCAGGCCCGGGAGCGCTTCCGCGCCGGTCAGCGGGCGCCGACCGCGGGCTGGTGCCGGGGCTGGACGCAGGCCAACCTGATCGCCGTGCCCAAGGCGCTGCGGTACGAACTGCTGCTGTTCGCCCACCACAACCCCCAGGCGTGCCCCGTGCTCGACGTGGGAGAGCCCGGCGCCTGGGCCACCCGGCTGTTCCCCGGCGACCTCCGTACCGACCTGCCCGGATACCGGCTCTACCGCGACGGCGTGCCGGTGGCCGACCTCGACGACGTGGTGGCCGAGTGGCGCGCGGACCTGGTGCCGTTCCTCATCGGCTGCAGCTTCACCTTCGAGCGGGCCCTGCTGGCCGAGGGGGTGCCGGTGCGGCACCTGGAAATGGGGACGAACGTGCCGATGTACCTCACGAACGTACCGTGCAGGGCCGCGGGCCGGCTGTCAGGGCCGCTGGTCGTGTCGATGCGGCCGGTGCCGCGCGACCTCGTCCCGGTCGCCGTCGAGGTGACCGGGCGCTACCCGATGGTGCACGGCTCGCCCGTGCACACCGGCGACCCGGCCGCGATCGGGATCCGCGACCTCGGCGAGCCGGACTTCGGCGACCCCGTCGAGGTGCGGACGGGGGAGGTGCCGCTGTTCTGGGCGTGCGGGGTGACGCCGCAGGCGGCGATCATGGCCAGCGGCGTCGAGTACGCGATCGGCCATCTGCCGGGGCACATGGCGATCACGGACGCGCGAGATGAGGACTACCGAGTGGCTTGACGCCGGCACGTCTCGGCCGACCGCGGTATGCCCGCCGCCGTGAGCTGTTCCCCCACGGACGGCGCGCCCCGCCGGTTGTCGATCTCCAGATGCGGGACGACCGGCGGCTCGTCCACCCGGATGTTCCTCAGGTAGTCGTCGAAGGCCGCCAGCTTGCCCGCGTCCTTCCCGAACCCCCTGGTCACCAGGCGCTCGAGCAGCGTCGGGCCGTCGGAACGCACCCACAGCAGCCGCACCTGCGGGCCGCCCAGCTCCGCCACCCACCGCTCCCACCGGGCCGCGTCGTGCACCTGGGCGGTGAACGGGCCGTCGAGCAGCACCGGGCAGCCGTGGCCGCGGATCTGCCCGGCGAGTCTGGTCAGGCCCGCGTATTCGTGCCGTTTGACGTGCTCGTCATACCAGGGACCCTCGCGCTCGCCGTCCGGCCTGCCATGGTCACGCAGGACCTGGGCCACGAAATCGCCGTACACCGTGTCCTTGTCGAGCAGGGCGGGCACGGGGGACAGGCGCTCCAGCAGCGCGGCCGCGACCGTGGACTTGCCCGCCCCCGGCGGGCCGCTGACCACCCACACAGTGCTCATGCGATCACCGTATACGCGGATTTGCGTACACCGACGCCTCGTCTCAGCGGACGACTCCCGGGGCGTCCCCGGCCAGACTCCTTGACCATGCTGACCGTCTTGACCAGGGCGTTCCGGGTGCCGGAGCTGCGTAAGAAACTGCTGTTCACACTGGGGCTGATCGCCCTGTTCCGCCTGGGGCAGACCCTGCCGTCGCCGGGCGTGGACGTGGTGGCCGTGCGGGAGTGCGTGGGGTCCGCCAAGGGCGGCGTGTTCGACATGATGCAGATGCTCAGCGGGGGCGCGATGCTGCAACTGTCGGTGTTCGCGCTGGGCGTCATGCCGTACATCACGGCCAGCATCATCATGCAGCTCCTGGCCGTGGTCGTGCCCCGGCTGGAGACCCTCAGGAAGGAGGGGCAGCGGGGACAGGCCAAGATCACGCAGTTCACCCGTTACCTGACCGTCGGGCTCGCCGTGCTGAACGCGGGCACGGTCGTCGCACTGGCCCGCACCGGACAGCTCCTGCCCGGCTGCACCCGGCCGCTGCTGCGGGACGACAGCCTGCTCGGCGTCCTCGTGATCGTGATGACCATGGTCGCGGGCGCGTGCGTGGTCATGTGGCTGGGCGAGCTGATCACCGACCGGGGGATCGGGAACGGCATGTCCATCCTGATGTTCACCCAGGTCGTCGCCGTCTTCCCCGGCTACATGGCCAGGATCTTCGTGCTCACGCCCTTCGGGTTCGTGGTGATGATCGTGTCGGGGCTGTTCCTGGTGGCGGCCGTGGTGTTCGTGGAGCAGGCGCAGCGGCGGATCCCGGTGCAGTACGCCAAGAGGATGCTGGGACGGCGGATGTACGGGGGGAGCAGCACGTACATCCCGATGAAGGTCAACCAGGCGGGCATCGTGCCGGTCATCTTCACCACGTCCCTGCTGTACCTGCCCACGCTGGTCGCGCCGCTGGCGGGCGGCGAGGTGGAGGCGTGGGTCGCCCGCTACCTGGCCTCCGGCACGCATCCGCTCTACATGATCGTGTACGTGCTGTTCATCGCGGCCTTCGCCTACTTCTACGTGTCGATCACCTTCAACCCCGTGGAGGTGGCGGATAACATGCGGCGCTTCGGGGGGTTCGTCCCCGGCATCCGGCCTGGGCGGCCGACAGCCGAGTACCTGGCGTTCGTCCTGTCCCGGCTGACCGCGCCGGGGGCGGTCTACCTGGGGGCGCTGGCGCTGCTGCCGCTGGTGGCGTTCGCGATCCTGCGCGATCCCGGGACCCAGCAGAACTTTCCGTTCGGCGGCACCAGCGTGTTGATCATGGTGGGGGTGGGGCTCGAGACGGTCAAGCAGATCGAATCCCAGCTCCAGCAGCGCAACTACGAAGGCTTTCTGCGGTAAGAGGGCTCGTGCCGGATCGGCTCAGATCGGCGGGGCGAGGCCCGCTCGGATGGCGAACACCACGAGCTGAGCCCGATCCCTCGCCCTGAGCTTGACCATGGCGCGGCTGACGTGGGTGCGCACGGTGTCGGGGCTGATCACCAACTCCCTGGCGATCTCGTCGTTCGACCTGCCGGTGGCCACCCACGCCACCAGCTCCCGCTCACGGGGCGTCAGCGTCTCCATCCCCTCGACCGGCTCGGCGCCGTGCCGCCCGAACAGGCCGACGACCTTGCGCGTGATCGCCGGTGACAACAGCGCCTCTCCGGCCGCCACCACGCGCACGGCGTTGAGCAGCTCGTCGGGGGCGCTGTCCTTGAGCACGAACCCGCTGGCCCCGGCCTGGAGGGCGGCGAAGACGTACTCGTCGACGGCGAACGTCGTCACCACGACGATCCGCGTGGCCCGCAACTCCGGATCGCCCGCGATCGCCCGCAGCGCGGCCAGGCCGTCCATGCCGGGCATGCGGATGTCGAGGAGCAGCACGTCGGGACGGGTCCGCCGGATCAACGCCACCGCCGCGCCACCGTCACCCGCCTCGCCGACGCACTCCATGCCGGGCTCCCGCTCCAGCAACGCCCGCAACCCCATCCGCACCACGGCCTGATCATCGGCCACCGCCACCCTGATCACCCCGCCCGGCGGGGCCGGGGTCTGCTGCGGGGACGGGCCGTCGGAAGGTGTGGGGCCGTTATGAGGGGTCACGTTGCGACCTGCGGGAACGTGGCCACCACCCGGAAGCCGCCGCCTTCGCGGGGTCCGGCGGCGAAGTGGCCGCCGGCCTCCGTGACCCGGGCGCGCATCCCGGCCAGCCCGCGCCCCTCGTCCGCGCCCGTCCATCCCACGCCCCGGTCGGCCACCTCCAGCATGAACGCCTCCCGCTCTCCGCCCGCCCGGACCAGCGCCCTGGTCGGGCCGGCGTGGCGCAGTACGTTGGTCAGCGACTCGCGCACCACCCGGTAGACGGTCCCCTGGAGGTGGGAGGGCACGACGAGGTCGGCGGGTTCGACGTCCACGGGCAGCCCGGCGGCCCGGACGCCCTCGATGAGGCTCGGCAGGTCGCCGCCCGGCGGGTCGATCCCGTCGAGCGCGGCCCGCAACTGGGCGAGCGCCGTCGTACTGGTCTCCCGGATCGCCCGCAACGAGGCCCGCGCCTGCTCAGGGTCGTCGTCGAGGGTGACGAGCGCGATCCCGGCCTGCATGGCGATGGCCGCCAGCCCGTGACCGGCCGCGTCATGCACCTCCCCGGCGATCCTGGCCCGCTCCGACGCCACCACATCCGCCCCGCCCGCCTCGCCCGCGAACCTGGGCGTCCAGTGCGCAGGTTCGGTTGTCCCTTCCGCAGGGGTCGGGCGCTCGCGGGAGGGGCGGACCGTCGTGAGGTGGGCGCTGTGCGCGGCGGGGATGCACCACGGCGACGCCGCGCGACGCCCGGCCTCCGCGTCAGCCCATCGCGCCTCGACGGCGCCCGGGGACGTACCGCTGGATGGGGGTCCGTCGGGTTGGCCTAAGGGGGTGTGGCCGCCCACAAGGGCGGCGGAGTGGCGAGGTGGTGTGGCGGGTGGTTGGTGGGTGGAGTCGGCTTGGAGGGCGGGGGGTTCGGCGTCGGCGGCGGCTGCCGCGGCGGCGGCGCGGGCCTGGGCGAGGCCGTTGAAGGACCAGGGGACGGCCAGCCAGCCCGCCCAGGCCAGCATCACCACGACCGGGATGTCTCCGAGGCGGGTCAGCCGGGAGAGGGCGGCGAGCGGCCGGCGCAGGCGATCGCTCCCGCGCGGCGGGCAGCCGCCCCTGTGCGTGTGCTCGGTCACCATCCCCCACCAGGCCCAGGCTCGTACAGGCTTGATCCTAGCGAGCTTTCACACCGTGCGGCTCGCCCGCGGGCCGTTCGGACCCCAGAAGATGATCTTGATTGGGGCGACCTCGAGAAGATAGGGCGCGGTCAGCTCAGTCCGCTGGTCAGCCAGCGCAGCGGGTTGTCGTGGGTGATCAGGCGGATGGTGTCCTCGCCGGTCCCGGCCTCGCGCAGGCGCGGCAGCAGGGCGTGGAACAGGTGGGCGTAGCCGGGGCCGCCGTACCGCTGGACCTGGCTCACCCGGTTGAGCCCGGTGCTGAGCAGCAGGCGTTCGGCGTGGCCGTCCTCGATGAGGGCGAGCGCGGTCCTGGCCGCCTGGTCCGGGCCTGCGCCGAGGGAGCTCAGGGACACGTACGCCCCGGTTTCGGCGATCTTCCTGGCGGTGGCCGGGTCCGAGCCCGACAGGCCGACGGCCACACGGGGGCCCGGCAGGTTCTGGCCGAGGAGGATCTCCAGCAGGTCCAGCCCGTTCTGGCCGTGGGTGGCGACGGGCAGGCGCGACTGCGAGGAGGCCTGGGCGGCGGCCACCAGGCAGCGCTCCTCGCGCGGCGTCAGCTCGGCGCCCCAGGAGCCGACCTCGCCGATCACGCCGGGGAAGACCCCCGTGCCGTCGATGCCGTTGAGGATGTCCTCCAGCAGCAGCCTGGTGAGGGTGTCCACGTCGGAGTCGTCCACGTTCGTGAACGGCTGGGCGAACAGCCCGGTCGAGGCGATCACCGGCACCCGGCTGCCCGCCGCGACGCGGGCCAGGGTGGCGGCGTCGCGGCCCATGCCCATGCAGGAGAGTTCGACCACCAGGCCGAGCTGATCGGACTGCCGCAGCTCGCGGAGTTCGGCGGTGACGGTCGTCTCCTCGTCGAGCCAGCGGTGCGGGTCGGAGTCGATGCCGACCGCCCAGCGCATGTCGGTGCGCAGGTGCTCGTGGGGGAGCACGGCGCCGTTGACGGCGGCCGCGCGTACAGGACCTGTGACGGTACGGAGCAGAACCTCGGGCATAGCCGACATTAACCGATGTTTGCCGCAAGAAGCCTGTTCAGGCATGAAATTTTACCCCCCGTCGCGTTTGGTGGTTTGCTCGTCGCCTGCAACTGACCACGGGAGCCGGACCGTATCCTGGGTGGCACACCGACTGCCGGGGGGAATTGTGCAGATTCAGAACTCCGACACCGGCGACGCCGACGTGATGAAGGACGAGGCCGCCGGCCGTTCTAGCGTGCCCGAGCGTCGTACGGGCATCCACGGATGGCTTGACGGCGTCAGGTCCACCCGGACGGGCGCGCTCACGCTGAAGATCGTGATCGGCGTGATCGGCACCATCATGGTGGTGGGCGGTCTGATCATGGTGCCGCTCCCCGGGCCGGGGTGGCTGGTGGTGTTCGCGGGGCTGGCGGTGCTGGCGACGGAGTTCCACTGGGCGCACAAGGTGCTGGAGTTCGGCAAGCGGACGCTGCACGCCTGGACGGAGTGGTACAAGCTGCAGGGCTGGTTCGTCCGCATCGTCGTGTTCATCGTCACCGCGGCCGCGGCCGCGGTGATCGTGTACTGCGGGCTGCTGACGATCGGCGTCGACGTCATCGAGATCGCCCGGCGGTTCATCTAGACCCGGTGGTTATCGCGCGGGAAAACCCGGGATTCCGCGCTCTATTCTGCGGGGCGTGATCGCCGAAATCGCCCTCGCACTGTCCCTGACGCTTTCCGGCCAGGCCGCGTTGCCGGTGGCCGCCCGCGCGGATCTGGCCCTCCCGGGCACTTCTGGCGTGAAATACCGTGAAAAAGCGGGAGATCCGGTACGCCTGACCGCCTACGGTCTCGGCACCAAGCGCACCTACCTCAGGTCCACGACCGGCGACGGCTTCGCCTGGGAGAAGACCCTCTCCGAGATCTCCGTCGCCCCCGGCGGCCGGCTGACGGCGGGCGTGCCCACGTCGTACCGGTCGGGCTATGACACCCTGGTCGTCACCGACCGGGTCTCCGGCGCCACCAGCAGGATCCGCACGGTCAAAAAGCCGCAGACCGCCTCCTACGCCTCGTGGTCGCGCGACGGCAAGAAGGTCGCCCTCACGGTCGAGCACAAGGAGGCGGGAAAGTGGCGGGTGATCGGGTTCACGGTGGTCGACGTGGCCGCCAAGAGCGCGCGCACCGTCCGAGTCACCGGCCTGCCCCCGAACGCCGGCTTCTGGTGGAGCCCCGACGGCAACCTCGTCTCGATGCACGGTACGGGCCTGCGCATCTACCGGCCGGACGACGGCGCGGTCGTGCGCACCTACGCGGGCATCGGCCGGCCGACAGGGCCCGAGGACTCGTTCGCGCCCTCGGGCAAGCGGCTGACCACGTGGTGCCCGTCGCGCTTCAAGGAGCAGGTCTGCCTGATCGACCCGGCCGCAGGCAGGATCGTCCGGCGGATCGACGTCCGTCCTGAGGCGATGTTCGGCTGGTGGGACGAGAGCCACCTCATCGCCGCCATGGCCCACGGGAACGCCTACAGGCTGGTGGTGCTCGACCTCGACGGGAAGACCACGCGCATTCTGGCGGACGTGCCCGCCAAGACGTGGTCGGGAGAACTCTGGCTCTCTTTCACCAGGAACTCAAAGGTATAGGCCGGTGCCGTGGTCGGTCTCCTGGGTGGCCACGGCGTGCAGGTCGCGCTCGCGCATCACCAGGTAGACCTTGGCGTGCACCTCCACCTCGTACTGCTCCTCCGGGTTGAACAGCACCTTGTCGCCCACCTTGACCGAGCGTACGTTCGTGCCGACGCCGCAGACCTCGCCCCAGGCCAGGCGGTTGGCCATCTTGACCGTCGCGGGGATGACGATCCCGGAGCCGCTGCGCCGCTCCTCGGCCTCCTGCTCCAGCCGGATCATGACCCGGTCGTGCAGCATCTGAATCTCGAACTTGGGCTCTACCACAGGCCCAAGTTTACGAGCCGCGGGAGAGGCCCCGGGACGGTCGGCGCTCCTATCCGGCCGGTCCCCGCCGTGACAGGATGAGGTCATGATCATGGCCTTCGGCGAGACGGGCTGGCAATGGCTGAACGCCCCGCGCCAATGGACCGCCGACGACGGCCTCAGCCTGTTCTGCGACCCCGGCACCGACCTGTGGCGCAAGACCCACTACGGCTACACCTACGACACCGCCCACATCTTCGCCCGGCCCGCCACCGGCGACCTGCGGCTCACGGTGACCTTCTCCGGCGACTACGCCGAGCAGTACGACCAGGCCGGAGCCGTGCTCAGGATCGACCAGGAGAACTGGATCAAGGCGGGCGTGGAGTACGTCGACGGCGGATTCCACCTCAGCACGGTCGTGACCCGCTCGTTCTCGGACTGGTCGGTGCTGCCGGTGGAGGTCCTGGCCGAGCGGGTGACGTTCGAGCTGGAGCGCGCGGGCGACGCGGTGACCGTGCGCTACGGGCTGAACGACGAGCCGCCGCGGGCCATGCTCCGCCTGGCCTACTTACCGCCCGGCGGCCCGGTGCTGGCCGGCGCCATGGCCGCCGCCCCCGTCGGCAAGGGCTTCGCCGTGCGGTTCCGCGACATCCGGATCACCGCCCCCTGCTAAGGGCAGCCCCCGCCGACGTTGTCGGTGCCGCATGAGAAGGTGTGCACCATGAGCGACGCGGAAGCCCGGGTTCTCAATGCCATCGACGCGGCCGAAACCGTCCGGTTGCTGGCCGAGACCGTCAGCGTGCCCAGCATCACCGGCTCCGACGCCGAGTCCGACCTGCAGCACCGCTTCGCCCGCCTGCTCACCGAGGCGGGCATGGACGTCGACGTCTGGAAGCTCGACCTCGCCGACCTGACCGGCCGTCCCGGCTTCCCCGGCACCGAGGCGCCCAGGGCCGAGGGGTACGGCGTCGCCGCCGTGAGCGCGGGCGAGGGGCCGCCCGCGCTGGCGCTTCAGGGCCACGTCGACGTCGTCCCCACCGGCGACCTGGCCAAATGGGCGGGCAGCGACCCGTTCGCCGCCCGGATCACCGGCGACGTACTCCACGGCAGGGGCGCCTGCGACATGAAGGCCGGGCTCGTCGCCAACCTGGCCGTCGCCAGGGCGCTGCGCAGGTCCGGGGTCAGGCTGGCCAGGCCGCTGGCTGTCCACTGCGTGATCAGCGAGGAGGACGGCGGGCTCGGCGCGTTCGCCACCCTGGCCAGAGGCCACACGGCCGAGGCCGCGGTCATCACCGAGCCGACCAGCGGCGCGGTCATCACGGCCAACGCGGGGGCGCTGACGTTCCGGCTGGAGATCGCCGGACGGGCCGCCCACGGCGCCACGCGCTACGAGGGGGTCAGCGCGATCGAGGTGTTCTGGCCGGTGTTCGAGGCGATCAGACGCCTGGAGGCCGAACGCAACAGCGACGTGCCCGGCGTCTTCGCGGGCAACCCGATGCCGTACCCGATCGAGGTCGGCGCCGTGCGTGCGGGCGACTGGGCCAGCAGCGTGCCCGACCTGCTGATCGCCGAGGGGCGGCTCGGGGTCCGGCTCGACGAGGACCCGGCGCCGGCCAGGGCCGCCTTCGAGGAGACGATCGCCGGCGTCGCGCACCCCTGGCTGCGGGAGCACCCACCGGTGGTCACGTGGCCGGGCGGCCAGTTCGCCAGCGGCCGGCTGCCCGCGGGGCACGTGCTGCTCGACGAGGTCACACGGGCGGTGGCCGACGTCACGGGCCGGGCTCCCGCCGAGTCTGCGGCGCCGTACGGGAGCGATCTGCGGCTGTACGCGGCGGGCGGGATCCCGACCCTGCACTACGGGCCCGGCGACGTACGGTTCGCGCACGCGCCGAGGGAACAGGTCGACCTGCGGGAGCTCCACGAGGTCACCCGCGCCCTGGCCCTCCTCACCGTCCGCCGCTGCGGCACCCTCTGACAGACCGACGGCGGCTCAGCAAGGGGCTGCGACGGGAGGGCCAGGAGAGCGCCCATGTGTCTCAACACCCCGCGTGTGGAGGGTTCTGGACGAGTTGAGGAGCGGTACGACCGCCCGAGGGCCGAAGCAGGCCTTTTCACGCTGGCCGGCTGAGCTGTAGGCCTCGGGCGCTTGCTGAGCTGCGCTGAGGTACTGGCCCGGTGCTGGCTGGGCCGCATCGAAGCCCTGGTTACCGTGCCGACCGGCTTGGTTGCGCCGAGATGCCGAGACCGGTCGACTGAGTCCTCACTGAGATGCCGAGATCGGTGCAGGCTGGGCCGCTGCTGGGATGCCAGAGTTGGCTGGTTGAGCGCCGCAGAGATGCCGCTGGGATTGCTGCCGGGGAGGTTGGGGGTGGTCGGTTGGGCCCTCCGCCAAGATGTCGGGATTCTGGGTCGACCGAGTCGGGCGGACGCGGTGATGCGGTGGCGGGGCTCCGGAACGCGGGTTGAGGAGGACAGTGTCGGTGTCCGGCGGATATTTTCGCTCGCATGTTCCACTCGAAAATGTAAACTCTTGGTAGTGTTGTGATTACATATCGTGGAGGTTTGGGCAGGATGCAGGCTGAGTTGCAGGCTGGGCGGTGCGTACGTCGATGCCGCCGCCTGACCGGGGGCGGTGCGTGAGCAAACTCACGGCGACCGCTCCCTGCATCGCTCACGCCGCCACGGTGGAGGTAACGGGCGAGGTCGTCCGGCAGCCGCCGCCTGGTGGAGGCGATTGTGGCGACCTGGTCGCGGAATGCGGGTGCGCGCACCGACGCCGAGTGGGACGCGCTACGCGCAGTGCTGCCAGACCGGGTGACCTCGGCGGAAGTCCGCAACCGGACCCGGCAGATCCGCGTGTATCTCAACGAGCACGGCACGCTCCCTGCCGATCTGACCGAACTGGAGGAGCCCCCCGCCTGCGCGGCACAAATCGTGCTGGCGGCGGCTGACAGGCAACTGATCACGCTGGAGCGCGCTGGGGGCCGGAGCGCTCGGTTGCGGGTGCGGCTTCCCCTGACCGAGTTTCCCGCCTCCCGTGCGGACTGGGCCTGGCACATGCTGCCGATAATGTTGCCGCCGACCGTCCCGGCAGAGGCGACGCTGTGCACGCCCACCTTGCGGGTGGCAGAGGGCCGGGTGCACGTGGATCTGCCGTTCCGGACCCCGATCGGGTTTGCACCCGCCACCGGTCACGTGGTCGCGTGTGGCTTCGACTGGGGCCTCAACACGCTGCTGACCGGCGCGGCAGGGCAGCTGGCCGACGGTCGGGTGATCTCCGACGGGCGACCGCTGGTATATGATGCTGCACCGGCTACGGGCGGGGCGTGAACACCTGGCTGCCAAGCACGAGCATCTGGAACGGCTGCTGGCGGGTATCACCGCCGCCGACTCCCGCTACGCCGCGTTGAGTGCGGCCTGCCTGCGCGTCAGCGTCGAACACGAGCGCGTGTGTGCCCGCATCCGCCGTCTGAACAGGGCGCTGGCCTGGTCGGCGGCCCGGTGGGCGGTCGATCAGGCCGTCGCCGTCGGGGCGACGGTCATTTACCTGGAAGACCTGGCCACCCTGGAAACACGCGGACGCCGGTCGAGGGTGAACGCGCGCCTGTCAGGGCAGGTGCGCGGAAAGATCGTCGAGGCGGTCCGGCACCTGGCCGCCAAGCACGCCATCGCCGTGGTCACCGTCCCCGCACGCGGCACCTCCCGATATTGCCCTCGCTGCGGAGAAGGCACCTCGCCGCTCAAGCACTGCCCGGCGCCCGACCGGCTCGCCGAACGGGGCTGGAAGTGGGCGTACTGCCCGGCCTGCGGCCTGTCCTGCGATCGGGACTGGGCCGCGGCCGAGCGGATCGTCGCACGTGGTCTGCTGGCCCAGCACGCCACCCGCACTAACCGGGCCACCGGAGCCCGCACCATCTCCAAGGTCGTGGAGGGGAACGTGGCCCGCGCCCGCTGGACGCGTACGCCTGCCCGGGTGACCCGGCGCGCCCGCCGCACCCGAATCGACCTGCATCCCCGCCCGGCAGCGCGGGACAGATCCAAGAACCGTCCCACCCCGAAACGACCGAAACGCACCCGCAGCAACGCGATGAACACGTCGATGACCTCCAGCCGTGTGCCCGACCGGCGCACGGTGCCCGCCCTGCCGCCCACTGGCGGTGGACAGCGTCCGGCGGGCCATGCACCCAAGCCGGGACGGCCCGAGCCGCACCGGACAGGGCATGTCAGGAATTCGCACCACCGGACCGGCTTCCACCACGCCAAAGCCACCCCCGTGCTCAGCCTCGCCAAGCCCGGGGCAGCCCAAAGCAGGCCACGCCCGTCCGAGCTTCCTGATTCATACAGGGAACTACAGCGAATTCAAGACGCTAGAACCCTCCCCTGACCTCCACGATCTCGGCGAGGGGGAACTCCAGGTAGTCGCCCGCCTCCTCGCACCAGGCGTCCAGCGCGCCGCCCTTGAGCTCGCCGTGGCTGATCGTGGCGGTCAGCCCGTCGGTCAGGGTGATGCCCGCCCGTACGCCGCGGTCGACCACGAACCCCAGCAGCGACTGCTGGGCCGTCGGCAGCCTGGTCGCCATCCTGCCGATGACGGCCCAGGTGCGGCCGTTCTTCTCCGCGTCGGGGCGGTCGGTGGCGAGCAGGCGGCGGGCGTGCTCGTACGGGTCGGGCGTGGGCTCGCCCACCATGTAGGGGGGCGCCTCCAGTTCGTCGAGGTAGTCGGCCACCTCCGCCACCTGGCCGCCCGGCAGCAGGACCAGCTTGCCGTGGTGCGGCTCCTCGGCCCTGACCCGGTGGATGATGGTGATCTCGCCGCTGTCGGAGACCGGCACGGGGGAGTAGCCGTTCTCGCGCAGCAGCGCCAGCGTGCGTTCGGAGTCGGCTGCGCTCACCAGCACCGTGGGCGCCAGCAGCCGCAGTCCCAGCCGGATCAGCCGCCGGTGCGCGGCGATCTCGGCGAGCAGCGCCGCATCGCCGGCCTGGATGACGCAGCCGACCGTGGAGACCGTGACCTCGCCGTGCCTGCGGGCGGTGTCGCGGACGAGGTACTCCAGCGGCTGCGGGATCGTGCCGACCCCGGCCAGCTCGTCGAGCAGGTCGTCGGGCTCGTAGCCGTGGTCGAGCGCGCGGCGCACGCTCTCGGTCGTGAATCGCCACACCGAGGCCGCGCCGCGCGACTCGCGCTCGGCGACGTGGTCGAGCAGCGCCGCCAGCTCGGCCGAGGGCGGCCCGGTCACGACGGCGGTCAGGTCGGGCCCGAACAGTGCGCTCCTGCGCACGCTGGCCAGCGCCCGCGTGGCCGCCTCGGCCAGCACGGGATCGTGCTCGACCAGGGGCACGGCGTCGTCGTTCTCGTTGCCGGCCTTGGCCGTCAGCCCCGCCAGGGCCCTGCCGAGGTCGGTGAGCGCGTTGTTGGCCAGCAGGCCCAGCAGTGTGGCCTCGTCGAGCACCGCGGGCGCGCAGCTCAGCAGCAGTTCCCCGTCGATCAGCGGGGCGTGCCAGTGGACGTTGGCCAGCAGGCTGTCGCGGTCGGCGAAGGCCGTGCCGTCCGGGAGGTAGGTCAGGACCGACAGCACGGCCCTGCGGATCTGGGCGACCGCGCTGCCCGACGGGTCGTCGCCGAGCACGGTGGCGTACTTGCCGTCGATCTTGCGTAGCGAGGAGCGCTCCATGCGCCACCACGCCGACAGCAGCACCCGCAGCCGGGCCGAGCCCTCGTCGAGCCGCCACCGGTCGAAGCGCTCGGTGGGGATCATGCCGCCCGTCTGCTCGTCCCAGGCCAGCAGCCGGGCCACCGTGCAGACCTCTAGCAGCAGGCGGGTCTCGTCCTCGTCGCAGCCGGTCTCCTTGGCCACCCTGCGGACCTCGCGTACGCCCACGCCGCCGGTCTTGAGCAGCGGTAGCGGCGTCTTGGAGGTGTTGTCGAGCAGGGCCGCGCAGCGCTCGACCACGTGTGGCGCGGCCAGCGTCATCAGGTGGTCGACCTCCTCGGGGTCGACCGGGATCGTGGCCACCTCGGGGGCCGCGGGGCGGAAGGGCGGGTGGTAGGAGGGGCCGCGCCGGCCGAGCGCCACCTCGCGGGGGATCTCGGCGACGTGCCAGTTGGGCCGGAAGAGCAGGCCGTGGTCGGCGCACCACTTCTCCGGTGTGCCGGGGGTGACGAACCTGCCGCCGTCGACGTCGAGGACGGGGCCGTCCCAGGCGAAGCGGTCGAGCAACGCCCGTGTGCCCTCGGGGGCGTTGCCGAGCAGTGACTCGACGCGTCCGGCGTCGGAGAGCACCTCGATGACGCGGGAGATCGTGCGGCGCTTGTGGCCTCCGGCGGGCAGGCCGAGGCCGCGGGCCAGGGCGCGCAGCGCGTCGTTGCTGATCGTCCAGGTGTTGAGATGGTGGTCGATCGGCTCGCCCAGGCCGAGCGGCGCGGCCCACCAGCGGGCGACGCCCTCGGCGAGATGGAGCAGACCGTCGTCGCCCGGCCAGGCCAGCGCGTGGTCGTACAGGTGCTCCAGCCAGGGGGCCACGTGCTCGGGCGGCAGGTCGAGGAAGTCGGCCAGCCCGGTGGCGGTGGGGCGGTTCATGGCCAGGGCCGCCTCGGCGAGTTGCAGGCACGGCAGCGGCAGCCGGCGCAGGGTCTCCATCACGGCGAATCCGTTGCCGAGCCGCTGCGCCAGAGTGTCGAGCCGGCGCGGCCAGGGCGCGGCGATGGCGTCAGGCCGGTTGGCCAGGATGCGGCCGAGCCTGTCTTCTTCAAGTGTTCGCAGCCAGCCGAGCAGGTGATCTTCCATCTGTCAGCACTCTCGTGGGGTCGCGACGCGGGACTCACCGTGAGCCATGACCATCCACGGTAATGCAGATCACCCCCGGTCAGGAGAGGACTGCCCAGACGATCTTTCCGTGTGGTGCCAGGGCGGACCAGCCCCAGCGGTGGCTGAGGGATTCGACGATGTGGAGGCCGAGCCCGCCGGTGTCGAGGGGGCCAGGGTAGCGCAGGACGGGGACGGAGGAGCCTGGATCGGTGAAGGCGCTGGTCACGAGGGGGCCGTGGCGGACGAGGGACATGTGGACCGGACGCTGGCAGAGGGGCTCTTCGAGGCGCATGCCGTGGCGCAGCGCGTTGGTCGCCAGCTCGGAGACGACCAGCTCCATGTTCTCTATCAGTTCGGCGAGCCCCCAGCCTGTCAGCGCGCCTGCCGTGAAGCTGCGGGCGGAGTGGATCGAGGACGGGGCGGGCGGGAGCACGAACGTGGCGCTCGCGGTCGGGCCTGGGACCAGGAGATCGCGGGCCGCCTCCGGCCACCAGCCGAGGGGAGGCCACCAGTCGAACGTGGTCCACTGGCCGTGGGCCGTGGTGGATTGCACATTGATCATTCTGAAGCAAACTCTCGTGCAGGTGCAAGAGCGAATGCACGTGCAGACTGTCCGTGCACGCGCTACGGTTGCCGTCAAATGGTCAATATGGGGGAAAGGGGATCTTGTCCGCGGCCCATGATCTTTCGGCCGTGAAGTGACAGACTGTATGTGTATACCCCGCTACATGCGGTGGGCCGCTCAACGCGGCCTGCCGTAGGTGCATACTCCGCTACCTGCGGTGGTCAGCTGGACGCGACCCACCGCGTGTCAAGGAAACGACCAAGGAGCAGCACGTGTCCATTGATCCGCCCGGTTCCGGTTCGACCGTACGGCGCATCATGCTGGGGGCGAGCCTCAGGCGCCTCCGCGAGGCCAGCGGGCTCGACCGGGCCCAGGCCGGATTCCATATCCGGGCGTCCGAATCCAAGATCAGCCGTATGGAGCTCGGGCGCGTCGGGTTCAAAACACGTGACGTGGAAGATCTGCTCACCCTGTACGGCGTCGTCGACGATGCCGAGCGCCGTGCCCTGCTGGAGATGGTTCGCGAGGCCAACACCCCGGGGTGGTGGCACAAGTACTCGGCCGAGCTCCCTTCGTGGTTCACCACGTACGTGGGCTTAGAGGAGGCCTCCAGCGTGATCCGCACCTATGAGGTGCAGTTCGTGCCCGGCCTGCTGCAGACGGCCTCGTACGCGCGATCGGTGTTCCAGCTCGGCAACCCCGACGCGAGTCCCGAGAAGATAGAACGGCGCGTGCATATGCGCATGCAGCGCCAGGAGCGCTTCACCCAGAAAGACGGACCCCGCCTGTGGGCCGTCATCGACGAGGCGGCGCTCAAGAGGACCATCGGCGGGCGGGAGGTCATGTCCGAGCAGCTCCAGCATCTGCTGGAAGTCGCTGCCCTTCCCAACATCACCATCCAGGTGATGCCCTTCAGGTTCGGCAAGCACGCCGCTGAAGGGGGCGCGTTCAGCATCTTGCGGTTTCCCGAGTCCGACTTGTCGGACGTTGTCTATGTCGAGCAGCTCTGGGGTGCCCTGTACCTCGACAAACGTGAGGACATCGACCCGTATCTCACGGCTATGGAGCAACTGTGCGTGGAGAGCACCACGCCAGGGGGCACCGTCGAGCTCATCGGCGGTCTTCTCAGAAAGATGTAGATGAACCAGACCTACAACGGCATGCCCGCGGCGGACCTGACCCAGGTCGCGTGGCGCAAGAGCCGCTACAGCAACTCGCAGGGCAACTGCGTGGAGCTCGCGCAGCTTCCTGACGGCGGGATCGCCGTCCGCAACTCGCGTTTCCCGGACGGCCCTGCCCTCATCTATACCCGCGACGAGATCCGGGCGCTGGTGCTCGGGGTGAAGGATGGAGAGTTCGACGGCCTCCTCGTGTAACAGCGTGTTAACCTCCGGCGCGTCCGCTTAACGGGGGCGCGCCGGAGGCGTAACCGCCCGGCCTCGTCCGGCCGAGAGGATCAGGTCATGCTCGACCAGATGACCCTGTATCCGATCGCCGACGACGTGCTGTTCGCGCCGGGCGGCAAGGTCGTGATCCGCACGTATGGCGTGGCGCCCGCCACCACGGGGGCCTCCGTCTCCTACCGGACCTGGGTGACCGGCATCCGGGACCAGCCGCGCTATTGGCACTGGGGCCATTTCGAGGACGCCACCTCCGGGCACCGCCGAGTGCTCGAGTGGCTCACCGGACGGGGGCCGCAGCCTTCCCAAGCGCCGGCCTGATCGCTATCCTCAAGCCGAGCAACCGCTTGGTAGAGGAGGCGTGGTGCGGCGCGCGATCCACCTGCTCGAAGAGGTCGACTTCAGGCCCATGAACTCCAAGCGTCCGCTGGAGTACCTCACCTGGCTGACCCGCTACAAACGCGAGGACGAGACCCGCACCGCGCCCTCGCTCACCTCGGGCATGTCGATCAGGTCGCGCGAGATCGACCTCGTCGGCGCCTTCTACGCGGTGGGCATCACCGGCCACCCCCAGTTCAAGGCCGTCACGCTGTGGGACTGCCACGGCGGCTGGGACGGCGGCTGGCGCCAGATGATGGAGATCTACCAGGGCGTGGACGAGCGCCTGTTCCTGTCCGACATCGACGACCTGCGCTTCTCGGCCTTCTCCAGGCCGCTCGGCGCCGCGCCCGGCTGCCCGCCGCTCGCCGGGGCGCCCGCCGCCGAGCTCTACCTCTTCGAGAGCGCCCGCGTACGCCCGGGAGCCGCCCTCGACTACCTGGAGGCGGCGCGCACCGAGCGGGCGCCCCTGCTGGCCGAGCACGGACACACCCTGGTCGGCCTGTACGAGGTGCTGTTCTGCGACACCGAGGCCGTCACCGTCTGGGCCGTCTCGCTCGACGACCACCTGGCCACCCAGCGCGCCCGCGACGCCGCCCTCGGCCTCGACGACGAGGTGAGCCCCGATTCCCGGCTTCTCGACTGGAGTAAGCGGGCTCGTGACTACCTTGACGGCCCCTGGCGTGAGACGCTTCTGGCACCGTTCCCCGGTTGCCGCCTGGCTCTCGGGAGCCAGCCGGGTTAGCGTCGGCTGCGGAGGTGGCCATGACGGACCCGTACCTCTACAACGGGCAGAGCCCCGACGAGCACGTCGCCTCGTGCCCCGACTGCGGCGCGGCCATCGCGCTCCTCGACCGGCCCGGCACGGCCGCCGAGCCCTCGCCCGCCCTGCGCGAGGCCGTCCTGTCGATGGCGCGCCGCCGCCGCGACCCCGCCGTGACGGGCGTGGCCTCCGTGACCGTTCCCTACGCCGAGCAGGTCGCGCTCATGGACGGCCTGCTCCGCGAGCTGAGCGAGCCGCAGTGGGACGCCCCGATCGCCAAACACGGCACGATCAAGGGCCTGGTGGCCCACCTGGCGGCCAACGACGCGACCGTGGCCCACTTCATGGGCGTGCCCGGCATGGGCGCGGCGCCGGTGCACCGGCGCTGGCGTGAGCAGGCCGGCGCTCTCCTGGAGCGGGTCTCCGCCGGCAGCGAGGTGCTGCTGGGCGTCGAGGTGGCGCTGGCGGGGGCGCGGCCCGCCCGAGCGCCGCTGCGTCAGGCCCTGATCCAGCGCACGTTCGAGACCTGGACGCACGCCGACGACATCCGCGCCGCCACCGACCGCGACAGGGCCGCCCCGCGCGACGAGCACGTGCACATGATCGCGGAGTTCGGGCTGGCGCTGCTGCCACGGGCCATGAAGGGGCCGCGCCGCGACGTCTCGGTCACCATGGTGCTCACCGGCCCCGGCGGGGGCACCTGGACGATCCCGCTCTCGCCCGCCTCCGAGCGCGTCGCCGTGCTCATCTCGGCCCAGGCGGTGGACTTCTGCCGGCTGCTGGCCAACCGACGGCCGCCCGACAGCTTCCCCTACGCCGCCGAAGGCGACCCCGCCCTCGCCCGCGACGTCATCCACACCGCCGCCACCCTGGGCTGCGACTGATGACGCGGCGGCGTTGGGCGACCGACCACGCCGAACGGAGTGAGGCCATGAGCAGGGAGCTGTGTGCGCGGGTGGCGGCTGGTGACATCGATGCGCTGGGGGACGTCTACGACGAGCATGGCTCGTATGTGTACGGGGTTGCGGTCAAGGTCACCGGCAGTCAGGCGTACGCCGAGGAGATCACCCAGAATGTGTTCGTCTCCCTCTGGGAGCAGCCTCTGGCCTACGACCCGGGCCTCGGCTCGTTGCGCGGCTGGCTGGTGAGCCTGGCCCTGCACGAGTCGGCGCTGCGCTCCAAGGTCAGTTGACCAGCGGGGCGTTCCAGGCCAGCAGCACCGGCTCGGCGTGCTCGAAGCCGAGCCGGGAGTAGGTGCCCGTGTCCAGTTTCAGCAGCCGGCCCGCCTGCGGCTCCAGGTTCACCCAGCGGGCGGCCAGCACGCGCAGGAAGTGGCCGTGCGCCACCACGGCCACCCGCCCCTCGACGGCCTTGGCCCGCTCGATCACGCGGTCGGCCCTGGCGCCGACCTCCTCCACGCTCTCGCCGGGGTGCTCGGCGTCGCCCGGGATCACGCCGTCACGCCACAGGAACCACCCGGGCCGCGTGCGGCGGATGTCCGGCGTGGTGATGCCCTCGTAGCCGCCGTAGTCCCACTCCCACAGGTCGGGATCGACCTCGCAGCCGGTCAGGCCGGCCAGCTCCGCGGTGCGGAGGGCACGCTGGGCGGGGGAGACCAGCACCAGGTCGAACGGCTCCTTGGTGAGCGGCGTCAGCGCCCTGGCCTGGTCTTCGCCGTGCTCCGTCAAAGGCAGGTCGGTACGGCCGGTGTGGCGGCCCGCCTTGCTCCACTCGGTCTCACCATGGCGAAGCAGCAGCATCTCGTTCATGGGGTCAATCATGCTTCAGGCGGCCAGTTCCTCCACGACGGGGGTGAAGGCGGGAAGGTCACGCTCGTGATGCACCACAAAGTACGAAATATCGTGCTCATCTCGCCAATAGCGGAGCTTGTCGGCTATGTCGTGACGCGTTCCGAGCAGGACCTGCGGCGTCTCCTCCAGCGACGAACTGTCGGCCGCGCTCCACGACTCCTCCGCCTTCCGCTCGCCCACCTGCATCACGCTCGTCCCCAGCTCCAGCCGGTCGTAGCGGCCCGCGGCGGCCGTGCGCACGGTCGCCAGCTTGGTCAGGAACGCCTCCAGCCCGCCGTCACGCGCGTCCGGCCCGCCGCCGTCGCCCCGCACCCGCATCCCGATGTTCACCACGTCGGCCTGCTCGGCGGCCAGCCGCAGCACCCTCGGCCCGCCCCCGCCCAGCGCCAGCGGCGGATGCGGCCTGGTCAGGGGCTTGGGCCGCTGGTCGAGCGCGTCGATCGTGTAGTGCTCGCCGGCGAAGCTGAACGCCCCCTCACCCCACAGCCCCTTGAGCACGGCCACGGCCTCCCGCAGCCGCGCCACCCGCACCCCCGGCGGGTCCAACGCCATCCCGGCCCCCGCGTAGTCGCCCGCCATCCAGCCGGTCCCGATCCCGACCTCCAGCCGCCCCTCCGACAGCAGGTCGAGCGTGGCGCACTCTTTGGCCAGCACGGCAGGGTGCCGGAAGTCGTTGGCGAAGACCAGCGTGCCCACGCGCAGCCTGGCGGTGACGCACGCGGCCGCCGTCAGCGCCGCGATGGGCGCGAACCTGGGCCCGACCAGGTGATCGGGCACCAGCAGCACGTCGAACCCGGCCCCCTCCAGCCGCCTGGCCTTCTCGGCCCACGCCTTGCCGCTCCCGGCCTCGCGCACCACCGCTCCGAACCTGAACCGCCGCACGTTTCCCCTCCGTCTGATTCGAGCAAGCGCTTGGCATCAAGCGTAGTACGAGGGCTTACCAAGCGCTTGCTTTAGGTGCGAGACTGTGGGGCATGGAGATCCCGGTACGCCAGGTGACGGACGACGAGGTCGCCTTCTTCGAGGAGTACGGCTGGGTACGCCTCGGCCGGCTGGTCGACCCCGGCGCCGCGCGGGCGCTGCGCGAACGGGCCGGCGGATACCTGGCCGATCGGGCCAAGGACAAGCGCACCCTGGTCGACCAGGCGTTCGGGCAGTCGAGGGACGTCGCCTCCTGCGACGAGATGTTCGGCGCGCTGACCATGAGCCCTGCGATGGGCCGCAACGCCGTCCGGCTGCTGCACGGGGTGCGGGCCGTGCGCGTGCAGGTCACCAACCTCCTGGTCAAGGAGGCGGGCGAGCACGGCGCCACCGAGTTCCACCAGGACTTCCCTTGGATGCCGATGGACCGCTCGGCCATGCTGACCGTCTGGCTGGCCCTGGTCGACGTGCCCGCCGACATGGGCTCGCTGCGCTTCTACGACGGCTCCCACCGCCAGGGACTGCTCGGCAGGAGCTTCACGCGGCCGGGCGACGACCAGCTCAGCCAGCACCCCTGGCTCAAGGCCCTGGAGGTGTCGCCGCCGCTCGACCTGGAGGCCGGGGACGCGACCGTGCACCACGCGCTGACCGTGCACGGCGCCCCCGCCAACCGCCACGACCGCCCGCGCCTGTCGTTCACCGTCACCTACTTCGACGCCGACGCCCTCTACACCGGTCTGCCCTACAAGCAGACCGACGGGCTCGGGCTCCGGGTGAACCGGCCGTTCGAACACGAGAGGTTCCCGTGCCTGAAACCGTGAGGGGCCCGGTCGCCGACCTCGGGGCGACGCTCATGCACGAGCACGTCTTCGGGCTGAGCCCGGAGATCCTGTGGAGCTGGCCGGACATCCCGGAGGGATGGGAGGAGGAGACGCGCGTCAGGGAGGCGGCGGGCAAGCTCGACGCGCTGAAGGCGGAAGGCGTCGACACGATCGTGGACCTGACGGTGGCCGGCCTCGGCCGCCACGTCCCCGCCGTGCGGCGGGTGGCCGAGCTGACCAGCGTGAACATCGTGGCCGCCACGGGGCTCTACACCTACGACGCGCTGCCCCCGTACTTCGCCAACCGGGGGCCAGGGTCGCTGTTCGGCGGGCCCGACCGGCTGGCCGAGTTCTTCGTGCGCGACATCCGCGAGGGCATCGGGCGGACCGGGGTCAAGGCGGCCATGCTCAAGTGCGCCTCCGACCACCTGGGGATGACCAAGGGGTGCGAGCGGGTGTTCCGGGCGGTCGCCGCGGCCCACCTGGAGACCGGGACGCCGATCACGACCCACTCGCACAGCGCCTCCAAGGGCGGGCTGGAGCAGCAGAGGCTGCTGGCCGCGCTGGGGGTGGACCTGAGCCGGGTGGTGATCGGGCACGCCGGGGACTCGACCGACCTGGCCTACCTGGAGGAACTTATCGCGAACGGGTCTTACCTGGGCATGGACCGCTTCGGGATCGAGACGATCAGCTCGTTCGAGGACCGCGTGGCGGTGGTTGCGGCGACGTGCGAACGCGGGCACGCCGCCACGATGGTGCTCGGGCACGACTCGTACTGCTTCAACGACCGTTTCGACGCCGACGTCGTGCGGCGGCGCCACCCGAACTACCACCTCCTGCACATCTCCTGCGACGTCCTGCCCGAGCTCAGGAAGCGGGGCGTCACCGACGGCCAGATCCACCAGATGCTCGTCGACAACCCGCGGAGGATCTTCGCATGATCGAGGACTTCGACGTCAGCTCGGACTGGCACGTCGCCGCCCCCTACGACTTCCTGCGCGGGCTCAGGCGCGACCGGCCGGTGTTCCGCAGCGAGCACCTCGGCGCGTACGTGCTGACCCGCTACGCCGACGTGCGGGCCGCGTACGGCGATCCCCGCCGCTTCTCCTCGAAGGGCTCGCTGACGATCTCCCGCAGCCTGACCGCGCGGACGAGGGAGAAGCTGGGCGAGCACGGCTCGTTCCTGTCCAGTTTCGTGGCCAACGTCGACCCGCCCGATCACACCCGCCTGCGCCGGTCGGTGTCCAGGGCGTTCACGCCGAGGGCGGTCGCGGCCATGGAGGGCACGTTCCGGCGGCTCAACGAGGACCTGCTCGACCGCCTGGTCGCGCGCGGCGAGGCCGACTTCGTGAGCGAGATCGGTCACGAGCCGTCGATCAAGCTGACCGCCCGTTTCATCGGGGTGCCCGAGTCGGACGAGGCGTTCGTGCAGGCGCACGTCAAAGACTGGTTCCAGCTCTTCCTGTCGCCGCAGCCGCCCGAGCGCCAACTCGAACTGGCCGACAGTTTCCTGACTTATCTGGATTACGTGGACCGTCTGGTGGCCACCCGGGCCAAGGACCCGAAGGACGACTTCGCCTCGCTGATGACCTCGCTCATCGGCGAGGAGCTGAGCCATCGGGAGGTGGTCGAACTGATCTCCACGATCCTGCTCGGCGGCAACGACACCGTCCCCAACCAGCTCGGCAACACCGTCCTGCGCCTGCTCAGGGAGGACGCCTGGCCGGTGCGGCCGGAGCTGGTCGCGAACGCGGCCGAGGAGTGCATGCGCATCGACGGCGCGTCGCTGGGGTCGTTCCGATACGCCATTACTGATATTTCGCTACATGGTGTGGAAATTCCGAAAGGCTCGCTCGTGCTGCTCTCCACCGACTCCGCCGCCCACGACGAATCCGTCTTCCCCGACCCCGAGCGCTTCCTGATCGAGCGGCCGAACGCCGCCGAGCACATGGTGTTCGGCTACGGCATCCACTTCTGCGTCGGGGCCGCGCTCGGCCGCCTGCAACTGCGTACCGCGCTCGACGTGCTCGGCCGCCGCCTGCCGAACCTGCGGCTCGTCCCCGGCCGGCCCATCGCCTACCGCAGGTCCCTCGTCGGCCGCGGCCTGACGTCCCTGCCGGTGCAGTGGTGAGCACCCGCTTCGACGGCCGCGTCGCGCTGGTGACGGGCGCCGGATCCGGCATCGGCGCCGCCTGCGCCGCCCGCCTGGCCGCCGAAGGCGCCTTCGTGGGCGTGCTCGACCTGCGCGCGGCCGCCGCCAAGGCCGCCGCCGCCGCCATCCGCGCCCGAGGCGGCACCGCCATCGCGCTGACCTGCGACGTCTCCGACGAAAAGCAGGTCGAGGAGGCGGTGGCGACGCTGGTGGCCTCGTTCGGCCGGGTGGACGTGCTGCACTCCAACGCCGCCGCCCTCGACGCCGACGTCTACGGCCGCGATCGCGAACTCGACGCCCTCGACCCCGCCGTCTGGGACCGCACCATGGAGGTCAACCTGCGCGGGGCGATGCTCGCGGTCAAGCACACCGTCCCCGCCATGCGCGACGGCGGCGCCATCGTGCTCACGTCCTCGGTGTCGGCGCTGGTCGGCGACACCGTCCACGCCGCGTACGGCGCCTCCAAAGCGGCCCTGATCGGCTTCACCCGCTACGTGGCCACGATGTACGGCTCGCGGGGCGTCCGCTGCAACGCCGTCGCCCCCGCGCTCGTCCTGACCCCGGCGGCCAGGCGGGCGCTGTCGCCCGCCCAGCTCGCCGACAAGGCCGCCGAACGCCTGCTGCCGTGGCCGTGCACGGTGGAGGACGTGGCCTCCCTGGTGTCCTTCCTGGCCTCCGACGAGGCGCGCTGCATCACCGGCCAGACCGTCGTCATCGACTCCGGCACCCTGGCCCACCGGCCGCAGCACGCCGTCCAGCAGTGGCGCGAGAACCAGTGACGCTCGGTGGGCGGGCGACAGGAGGGAACACCCGCCCACCGGCGTCGGCTCAGTGCAGCGGCCGGCCGGTCGCCGACACGGGACGGCGGTCGTCGGTCGCCTTGGTCGTGGCGGGGGGCTGGGCCGGGTATTCGGCGGCGCAGCGGGTGCCGGGTGGCGGGAGCTTCAGGCTGGTGAGGTAGGTCTCGATATGGGTGCGGGCGCAGGTGCTGTTGCGGTACTGACCGTGGCCGACGCCGTCGTGTTCGAGGATGCGGGAGTTCGGGATCTGGGCGGCGGCGGCGTAGTTCCACGCTGCCGGGGTGCCGACGTCGTAGCGGCCCTTGGAGACCAGGGTCGGGACGAGGGTCGCGGTGATGTCGAGGCGGCGCTGGGGGTTGGTGACCTTGCCCTGCCAGTTGAGGCAGGTCATCACGTCGGACCAGAACGGGGAGAGCTTGGTGTGCGGGTACTGGGCTTCCAGGCGCTTGCGGTACTGGTCGAGCTCGGCGAAGCCGCTGACGTTCCACTTCCAGTCCGAGCACCAGATGGCCGGGTAGGCGTAGTTGACCGTCTCGGCCTTCGTCGTGGCCGTGGCGCCGAGCTTGGCGGCCTGGCCGCCGGCCAGGGCCTTGAGCTGGGCGGCGAGGTCGAACCAGGAGCCCGCGGGGTCGTACATGGACTCGAACAGCAGCACGCGCAACTGCTCGGCGGTGATCGGGTCGCCGGTCTCCGGGTCCTTCAGCGAGCCCTCGGTGGCCTGCTTGTGCAGCTTGTCCCACACCGCGGTCACGTTGTCGCCGTTGAGCGCGCAGGCCGAGGTCTGGCCGCACCACCGCGCGAACGCCTTGAAGGAACCCTCGAGGTCTTCCGTGGTGGTCTGCAGGTAGCGGTAGGCGGAGGTGATGCTGTGGTCCATGTTGGAGTCGATCGCCATCGCCCGCAGGTTCTGGGGGAACAGTTCGGCGTACTGCTGGCCGACCTGCGTGCCGTAGGAGAGGGCGAAGAAGCTGATCTGCTTCTCGCCGAGCGCGGCGCGGACGGTGTCGACGTCGCGGGCGGCGTTGGTGGTGTCGACGTGGTCGAACAGGGGGCCGGTCTGCCGGCGGCAGTCGGTGGAGAGCTTGGCGTTGTAGGCGAGCCAGGACTGGTACTCGGCCTGGGTGGCGGGGAAGGCGGTCGGAGCCTGCTCGACGACGTCGAGGCTGCACTTGATGGGGGTGCTGCGGCCGACGCCCCGGGGGTCGAGACTGACGAAGTCGAAGTTCTGGCGCAGGGCGCTCTCGGCGGGGATGGCGTTGCGCAGGATGAACGGGTTGATGCCGGAAGCGCCGGGGCCACCGGGGTGGATGATCAGGACGCCGGCGCGCTTGGCGGGGTTGAGCGCTTCGATGCGGCCGATGGCCAGGTCGAAGGTGGGCCCGTCGGGGTCGGAGTAGTCGATGGGGACCTTCAGGGTGGCGCATTCACCCCCGTAATCGCCGCAGGCCGTCCAGTCGATGGGGGCTGCGGCCTGCGGTTTCTGCTCGACCGTGGCCGAGGCGGTGGTGGCGCCGGCGGTGGTGGCGGCGAGCGCTAAACCGGCCAAAAGCACACTAACTATGCTTTTCCGCATTAAATCTCCGCGTGGGTAACTGCGGCCCTTACTCGGATTAAGGGCCTTGGTGGGCGTAATGCTATTAATCCGGTCTGCCTGAAATGCGGAAATAGGCGGGATTTCTTGAGAATTAAGGATCCTCGGTTAAGAGGGGTGTCCACGAGTTAAGGTGATCACCGAGGCAGATGTCCTCTATGGTGGCTTTAGGCATACTTGGGAGGTTTCATGGAGCCGGTGGCGGTCGGACTCATCGGAGCGGGACCGTGGGCCGAGAGAGCGCACGCGCCGATGCTTTCCAAGGGGCCGCACACGCGGCTGGCCGGGGTGTGGGCCCGCAGGCCCGAGGCGGCCGCACGGCTCGGGGCGCCGGTGTTCGAGCGGATCGAGGAGCTCTTCGACGCCTGCGAGGCCGTGGCGTTCTGCGTGCCGCCCGCCGTCCAGGCCGAGCTGGCCGTCCGCGCCGCCCGCGCGGGCAAGGCGCTGCTGCTGGAGAAGCCCCTCGCCGACTCGCTGGAGGGCGCCCAGCGGGTGGCCGACGCCGTGGCGGAGACCGGCGTGACCTCCCAGATGGCGCTCAGCATGCGCTACACCGCCGCGAGCCGCGCGTTCCTGGCCCGCTGCGCCGAGATCGAGCCGATCGGCGGCCACGCCGCCGCCATCTCGGGAGCGCTGCTCGACGGCCACCACTTCGCCACCCCGTGGCGGCTGAAACGCGGGGCGCTGCTCGACGTCGGGCCGCACGTCATCGACCTGCTGGACGCCGCACTCGGCCCGGTGACGGGCGTGCGCGCGCACGGCGACCCGCTCGGCTGGACCGGGCTGCTGCTCGAACACGAGGGCGGCGCGGTCAGCGAGGCGTCCCTGTGCATGGTCGCGGGCGGCGAACGGCCGCCGTCGATCTTCGCCGCGTACGGCCGCTCGGGCAGCGCCGTGCTCGGCCCCTTCGAGGACGACCCCAAGGCCAACCTCGTCGAAGAGTTCGCCAGGACCGTGCGCCAAGGCGGCGGCCACCCCCTCGACGCCGCCCACGGGCTCCGCCTGCAGCGGATCATCGCCCAGGCGGAGGCGCAGCTCACCCCTTGACGCGGTCGGCTTCCGGGGGATTGATAACGTACGTCCGACGCGCAGTGCGCAGCGAAGTCCGGTGTGAGTCCGGCGCTGTCCCGCAACTGTCATAGCCAGGTCGCCTGTCTCTGCGCCGACGCACATCAACCCTCGTGGAAAAGGGTGATCCGTCGCTATCTACGCGGGTCTCTCGGTTCCGACAGTGTGAAAGGACTACTCGTGAGGCCCGTACGCACGGCCTTCGCGGGCGCGCTGCTGGGAACGCTCCTCCTGGCCGGTTGCGGCCAGGGCGGAGCCCCCACGGCAGCCACCGCCTCCTCCGCCCCCGCATCCTCCGCTCCCGCCTCCGCCTCCGCCGACTTCCCCGTCACCATCGAGGCCGGCAACGGCAAGGTCACCCTCGACAAGAAGCCGGAGCGAATCGTCTCGCTGTCGGCCACCCACACCGAGACGCTCTTCGCCATCGGCGCGGGCCCGCAGGTCGTCGCGGTCGACGACCAGTCGAACTACCCGCCCGAGGCGCCCAAGGGCGACCTGTCCGGCTTCAAGCCGAACGTCGAGGCCATCATCGCCAAGAAGCCCGACCTGGTCGTCATCTCCAACGACCTCGACAAGATCGTCGCCGAGCTGGGCAAGGTGAACGTCCCCGTCCTCCTCCAGCCCGCCGCCACCAAGCTCGACGAGGCCTACGAGGAGATCACCGAGCTCGGCGCCGCCACCGGCAACAAGGCCAAGGCCGAGGAGGTCGTCACCGGGATGAGGACGGCCATCGACAAGCTGGCCGCGCAGGCGCCCAAGGACCGCAAGCTCACCTACTACCACGAGCTCGACCAGACGCCGTACGCGGCCACGTCGCAGACGTTCATCGGCCAGATCTACGGCCTGTTCGGCCTGACCAACATCGCCGACAAGGCCCCCGACGCGGCGGGCGGCTACCCCAAGCTGTCAGCCGAGTTCGTGGCCCAGGCCGACCCCGACCTCATCTTCCTGGCCGACGTCAAGTGCTGCCAGCAGAGCAAGGACACCCTGGCCAAGCGGCCGGGCTGGAAGGACCTGTCGGCCATCGGCAAGGACCAGGTGATCCAGCTCGACGACGACCTCGCCTCCCGGTGGGGGCCGCGCGTGGTGGAGCTCGCCGAGGCCATCGGCGCCGCGGTGGCCAAGGCCGGCGCGAGCTGAGACATGCGCACGCAGGCCGGCCCGTCCAGGGCCAGACCCCTGTGGGTGGCGGGCGCCCTGGGCGTGCTGGCCGTGACGATGATCGCGGGGCTGCTCGACGGTGCCGCCGACATCTCACCCTGGCAGGTGGTGCTCCAGGCGGCCGACTGGCTGCCGTTCGTGCACGTGGACTCGGGCCTGGCGCCCGTCGAGCAGGGGCTGCTGTACGAACTGCGGCTGCCCAGAGTGCTGCTCGCCGCCGTCGTCGGCGGGCTGCTGGCCATGGCAGGGGCCGCCTACCAGGGTGTGTTCCGCAACCCGCTCGCCGACCCCTACCTGCTGGGGGCCGCCGCGGGCGCGGGGCTTGCGACGACCGTGGCCATCGTGCTGCTGCCGTCCGTGGCGGGCAGCATCCCCGTCGCGGCCTTCCTCGGTGCCGTGGGCGGCGTGTTCCTGGCCTACACGCTGGGCAACACGGCCGGGCGCGCGGGCGGCACCGCCACGCTGGTGCTGGCCGGGGTGGCGGTCACCTCGTTCCTGACCGCGATCCAGACGTTCGTCCAGCAGTTCAAGGTCGAGGAGCTGCAGCGCGTCTACTCGTGGATCCTCGGCGACGTCGGCGGCGGATGGGAGCAGATCTGGCTGGTGCTGCCGTACGCCGCCGTCTCCGCCACCGTGCTCCTGCTGCACGGGCGGATGCTCGACGTGCTGTCCGTGGGCGATGAGGAGGCCACCAGCCTGGGGCTGCGGGCCGCGCGCGTGCGCTTCGTCGTGCTGCTGGCCGCCTCGCTCGCCACCGCGGCGGCCGTGGCGGTGAGCGGGCTGATCGGGTTCGTGGGCATCGTCGTCCCGCACGTGGTCAGGCGGCTGGCGGGCGGCTCGTACCGGATCGTCCTGCCGCTGTCGCTGATCGGCGGCGGGGCGTTCCTGGTGCTGGCCGACCTGCTCGCGCGCACCGTGATCGCGCCCGCCGAACTGCCGATCGGGGTGGTGACCATGTTCGTCGGGGCGCCGTTCTTCGTGGGCGTCCTGCGCATGACCCGGCGGGCGGTCGCATGATCCGCGCTACCGGCCTGTCCGTACGGCTCGGCGAACGCGAGGTCGTCACCGAGGTGGACCTGACGGTGCGCCCGGGGGAGTGGCTGGCGATCATCGGGCCCAACGGGGCGGGCAAGTCCACCCTGCTCAAAGCCGTCATGGGGCTGGTCGCGCACCGGGGCGAGGTCACGCTCGACTCCCGCCCCTCGGCCGGGATGAAGCCGCGCGAACGGGCCAGGCTGCTCGCCTACGCCCCGCAGAGCCCGTCGCTGCCGCCCGAGATGACCGTCTTCGACTACGCGCTGCTGGGACGGACCCCGTACATCCCGTATCTGGGACGCGAAAGCGGGCACGACCGGGACGTCACCGCGTCCGTGCTCGACCGGCTCGACCTGACCGCCCTGGCGGGGCGGCACGTCGGCGAGCTGTCGGGCGGGGAACGGCAGCGCGTGGTGCTGGCCAGGGCGCTGGCCCAGCAGGCGCCCGTGCTGCTGCTCGACGAGCCCACGACCGCCCTCGACCTCGGGCACCAGCAGCAGGTGCTGGAGCTGGTGGACCGGCTGCGGCGGGCCGACGGGCTGACCGTCGTCACCACCCTGCACGACCTGACCGTCGCCGGCCTGTACGCCGACGCGCTGCTGCTGCTGGCAGAGGGCCGCGCGGCCGCCTCGGGCAAGCCCGCCCAGGTGCTGACCGAGTCATTGGTGGGACGGCACTTCGAGGCGCATGTGAAGATCGAGCCAGGGCCGGACGGCCGGCCTGTCGTGCATCTGGTCAGGGGGGCGCGGTGAAGCTGACCTATCGGGTCGAGGACGGGGCCAGGCTCGGGGCGCTGCTGTGGGAGTTCGGGCCCGGCTGGCGGATGATCTCCTCGGCCATGCTCGGCGGCGGCATCGGTCCCCGCTCATGGGTGCTCAACGCCCAGGTCGTGGCCGGGTATTCACGCATGGACCCGGTCGAGCACCTCCTGTCGCTGGGGCCCGACGGCGACGGGGTCGGCATGATGACCGCCGCCTCGGTCGACGGCGTCGTGCGGGCCGAGGACGGCGGCGTCGAGACCTTCGCCACGGTCGGCTTACGCGTCCCCACCTGGGCCGCCGCCCCTGAAGGGACCCAAGACCCGGAGCTGGCGCCGATGCGGGTGGGCACGGTCAACATCGTCACGGTGATCCCCGCGGCCATGACGGACGCCGCCCTCGTCAACACGGTGATGACGGTCACGGAGGCCAAGTCGCAGGCGCTCATCGAGGCCGGCTTCCCCTGCACCGGCACGGCCTCTGACGCGGTCTGCGTGGCCGTGCGCTCGGACGGGCCGCAGGAACTGTTCGGGGGGCCGCGCTCGGAGTGGGGCGCACGGGCGGCGCGCGCCGTCCACGCGGCGGTCCGTTCCGGTGCCGAAGCGTGGCGGCCTCGTGACTTCAAGTGAGGAAAATTGGGCAAGTAGCATGTGGGCGAGGGCAAGATTCCCGATACTGAGTGGGTGACCGCAATGGCGATCGAACCGACCACGAAGCGCACGGTTCTCCCAGGGCCGGCGCCGTACACTGTCGACGACCTGCTCAAGCTCCCGGACGACGGGAACCGTTATGAGCTGTTCAACGGGAGCCTAGTAGTGAGCCCTGCCCCCACTCCCCCGCACCAGGACGCGATCTTCCTCCTGCAGACGATCCTCTATCAAGCGGTGCCTCGGCACCTGAAGGTGCTCTCGACGGTAAATGTCCGTAAAAGCGATCGAGACCTCTACATACCGGACATCGTCGTGCTTCCGCGGGACAGGTTCAAGGAGACGAAGCTGGAGTTCTCGTCCAACGATGTGGCGCTGGCCGTCGAGATCGGCAGCCCCAGCACCAGGGCACGTGACAGGGGGATGAAGACCGAGGCTTATGCCAGCGCGGGCATCCCCAACTACTGGCGTGTCGAGCTCGACGAAGGGCCGACGCTCTACGTCTACGAACTCGACGGTGACTCCTACAAGCCACCCACTGCCTACAAGGCGGGCACCACGGTCACCCTGTCAGCGCCCTATCCTGTCAGCTTCGACCCCGCCGATTTGGTCGAGGACTGAGTGTCGAAGCCGTAATCGTCCTCCGCGCCCCGGGCGGTGATCCGGCCCGCCTCCAGGTCGGCCTCGATCGCCGCCCGATCGCGTTCGGCCGCAGGGCCGAGGCCGCCGCCGCCCGTCGTCTCCACGATGAACGCCTCCCCGGCCGCGAAGCGCACGTTGTTCACCTTGGACGCCAGCCGCTCCACGCGCCCGTCCAGGTGCCGTTTGAAGAACCCGCCCAGCCGTCCGGGCAGGCCGCCGTCGCGGCCCGGTGGCGCCAGGCGGAGGCGGTCGCCGCGGGTGGTGACGTGGCAGTCCGCCAGGAAGCGGTAGACGGTGCGTGAGCCCAGACCGCCCCGGTGCCGGCCAGGCCCGCCGGAGTCGGGGATCGTCTCGATCGATTCGACGATGAGGGGGCAGCGGCTCTCGACCGGCTCGGCCTGTGGCACCGAGTTGCGGCCGATTCCGAAGTGCACGCCCGTCGCGTCCGGCCCGTCGAGGCCCTGGCGTGCCCCGACGCCGCCGAAGTCGTACGAAAGGTGGATCCAGTACGGCGCCCCCACAGCCGCGATCGAGAACGGCTGCAGGATCCCGCTGGCGGCGATCGCCCGTTCGGGCACCGCGTCCGACAGGGCCTGGAAGACGGCCTCCATGGCGGCGTAGATCGGGACGTACCGGCCGCCGCACGGGTAGGGGGAGCGGGCGTTCAGGAGGGAGCCCTCCGGGAGGCGGACCTCGATGGCGCGCAGGCAGCCGTCGTTCATGGGGATCGTGGGGTCCAGGAAGCAGCGGACCGCGAAGACGGCGGCGGCCATGGACTGGGAGGCCGAGGCGTTGACGGCCGCGGGGACCTGCGGGTCGGTGCCGGCGAAGTCGAGCAGGGCTTGGGTGGCGTCGAGGGTGACAGCAACCCGGATGTGGTGTGATTTTTCGGGGTTTATGCCGTCGTCGTCGATCGGGTACGCCGCCTCGAACCGGCCCTCCGGCAGCTCCGCCAGCGCCGTCCTGGTCCTGGCCTCGGTGTAGTCCAGGTAGTCGTCGATGCCCTCGGCCAGGCCGCGCTCCCCGTACTCGGAGATCAGCGCCCGCACGCGGGCGGCGGCCACCGCCGTGCCTGCCACCAGGGCCCGCACGTCCCCCATGACCTTGTCCGGGGTACGGCTGTTGGCCCGCAGGATGGCCTCGATCGCCGGATCGACGCCGTCCTCGGTGGCCAGGCGGACCGGCGGGAGCTGCAGGCCCTCCAGGAAGATGTCCGTGGCCAGCGGGGCCATGCCGCCCGCCGACAGGCCGCCCAGATCGGAGACGTGGATCATGGTGGCGGTGAAGTACGCGGGGGCGTCGCCGACGAACACTGGGCGGTAGACGAGCAGGTCGTTGGTGTGCACGCCGCCCCGGTAGGCGTCGTTGAGCACGTACACCTCGCCGGGGCGCATCGACGACGGCGGGAGGTCCTTGATCAGTTCGGGCAGGGCGACCTTCAGCGCCATGCTGTTCATGAGCGTGGTGGCCATGGAGTGGGCGATCAGGCGGCCCCGGACGTCGAGGATCGCGGCGGAGGCGTCCGAGCCCTCCACGATGAAGGTCGAGTACGCCGAGCGCACCACCACGATGCCGGCCTCCTCGGCGGCCACGACGAGGGCGTTCCTGAGAACCTCCGCGGTCAGCGCGTCCGTCATGAACCCTCCTAATGAGTTCGGGCCCATGTTTCCCTGCTCACTGATGACCTCGACAGGCTCGGTCATGAATCCGTCCTGGTCAGGTGGATGGCGCGGGTGTCGGTCAGGGTCGCGGTCCAGCCGGGCGGGACGACGATCGTGGACTCGGCGTCCTCGACGACGGCCGGGCCGGGGACGGCCCGCATGGTGTCCCTGGTGTGGACGGGGACGTCGGTGTAGCCGCCGCGTTCTGGGAAGTACGCCTGCCTGCTGCCCGGCCGTGAGGGACCGCCGGATGGGTGGGAAGGAGGCGGCGCGGCGCGGCCCGCCAGGGTCGTGAGGCGGACGCGGTAGCTGACCAGTTCGATCTCGCCCCGCTGCGTGATCCCGTACACCTGGGCGTACCTGGCGAAGAAACGCGCCTCCAGTTCCTCGCGTGAGGGCGTCCAGTCCACGGTCAGGTCGTGCGACTGGCCCTTGAAGCGGACGTCCACAGAACGCAGCACCCGCATGTCCGTGCCGACCTCAGCGACCCCGAGGTCGGCGGCGGCCTCGGCGGCCAGTGCGGTGAAGATCTCCTCCGGCTCGTGCGCGTCCAGGCGGGACAGCACCCGGTCCGTCGAGAGCTCGCCCGACAGCAGCCCCGCGGCCGAGGCCACCCCGCAGTACGCCGGCACGACCACGGTCCCGATTCCGAACCGCTCGGCGATTCTGGCCGCGTGCATGGGCCCGGCCCCGCCGAAGGCCACCAGGGCGAAGCCCCGCGGGTCGATCCCGCGCTGCACCGTCACCACGTGCACCGCCGAGGCCATCGAGGCGCTGACGATCTCGTGCACCGCGTACGCGGCCTCCTCCCTGGACACCCCCAGAGGGCCGGCGATCCGGTCGAGCGCCTTGTCGGCCGACGCGGGCGCCAGCGGGATCGAGGCCGAGGAGAGGTAGCCGAGCACAAGGTTCGCGTCCGTGACGGTCGGTTCGCAGCCGCCCAGCCCGTAGCAGGCGGGCCCGGGGGACGAGCCGGCCGAGTGCGGGCCCACGCGCAGCGCGCCCGCCGGGTCGAGCCAGGCGATGCTGCCCCCGCCCGCCCCCACCTCCGCCAGGTCGATGGCGGGCGTCTTGATCGGCACGCCGGTGCCGGCCCGCCGCCCGCCGAAGCTGCCCTTGCCGCCGACGTGGAACTCGTGGGTGACCTCGGGCCGGCCGCCGCGCACCACGCACGCCTTGGCCGTGGTGCCGCCCATGTCGAACGAGATCACGTCCGCGAACCCGGTTCTCGCCGCCGCCAGCACCCCTGCCGCCGGGCCCGACTCGATCGTGGCCACCGCCCGCCTGGCGGCCAGTTCGGCGGAGATCACGCCGCCGCTCGACTCCATGACGTGGACGGGCGCCTCGATCCCGATCCCGGCCAGCCGCTCACGCAGCCGCGACAGATAGGAGGCCATCAGCGGGCCGACGTAGGCGGACATGATGGTGGTGGTGGCGCGTTCGTACTCGCGGATCTCCGGCCAGATCTCCGACGAGGCCACCACGTTGGGGACGACCTCGCGCAGGATCGCGGTCACCCGCCGCTCGTGCTCCGGGTTGGCGTAGGAGTGGAGCAGGCACACGGCCGCTGACTCGATGCCGCGCCGCGCGATCTCCGTGGCGGCCCGCCGCGCCGACTCCTCCTCCAGCGGCCTCAGCACGGCCCCGCGCGCCGAGATCCGCTCCGCCACCTCGAAGCAGTCGCCCGGCGACACCGGCGGGGGCGGCGGGGAGAAGCGCAGGTCGTAGCGGTCCTCCTCGACGCGGGCGTAGCGGCCGAGCGGGATCGCCGCACGGAAGCCCTGCGTCGTGACATAAGCGACGCGGACGCCTTTTCGTTCGAGGACGGCGTTCGTCGCCAATGTGGTGGCGTGGACCACCCGCGTGACCCGCGCCGGGTCGAGGCCGTCGAGCACGCGCGTAACGCCGGTCAGGATGCCCGCGATGGGGTCGTGGGGGGTGCTGAGGCATTTGGCGACGGAGATCGCGCCGGACCGGCGCTGCAGGACCACATCGGTGAAGGTGCCGCCGACATCGACGCCGATCGCGTAACCCATTCAGGTACGTTATGTCCCCGAGCAAGCGCTTGTCTATGTAGCGGTCTATTGACTTACGCCATGTACCAGGGACCCTGGTCGTATACCAGCGTTTGGAGCGGAGAGATGGCGCGCCTCACAGCTCTTGCCGGTGGTGTCGCGGCGGCGATAGTGCTGCTCGCGATGCCCGCGGTGGCGCACGAGCACCCCAGCGGGATCACGGACCTGGTGACGCCGGCCGTGGTGCGCTTGGAAGCCGTGTCCCACGTGGAGATCACCCTGCTCGACCACGTCGGCGAACTCAAACATGTGGAGCGGTCCTACGACATCCCGTTCGGCGCGGGCACGGGGACCGTCGTCAGCCCCGACGGGACGATCGTCTCACTCCGTCGCCTGGCGGTGAACCCCGATGACGTCGCGGTCTACGCGGCCAACAAGATCTTCGCCGAGCACCACAAGGTGAAGATCCCCGTCGACTACAAGAAACACAAGCTCCCTGACGACCTGCTCAACCGCCACCTGCAGGAGTGCTACCCGCCCAAGACGAGCACCGCCACCTGCATCATCGACGTCACCACCGAGATCACGGCCTTCCCGAACGTCTCCCCGGCCAGCGCCGAGGGATTCAAGGTCAAGTGCGTCAAGGCGGGCCCGGACCCCGACAGCCCGGCCGTGCTCGTGCCGGTGACCCCGATGACCGGCAGCGTCGGCATGCCCACCGCGCCCCTGGCCGACAAGGTGCCGGAGAACACGGGCGCGCCCACCAACGTGGCCGGCTTCCTCGGCAGGCCGGGCCCGAACGTCCACCACACCGTCGAGATCGCCCACCTGGGCAAGGGCGGCGCGGCGGGCGGGGCGGGCAGGCCCTTCTCCGACCCGGAGAACAAGGTGGACGAGCCGGTCAAGCTCGGCGGCCTGGCCGACAAGGGCCTCATCGGCGCGCCGATCATCGGCGACAAGGACGGCCACGTCATCGGCCTGCTGGTCGGCGGCGGCAAACAAGGCCGGATGATCGGCATCAGGGAGGTCACCGGCATCCTGGCCGAGGCCAAGGTGGCGCCCCGCAGGGGCGCGATCGACACGGCGTTCGAGGCGGCGCTGACCCGCTACCACACCCGCTACTACACCGAGGCCGCGCCCGGGTTCCAGCGCGTGCTGGAGCTCTACCCCGGCAACGTGGTGGCCTCGGGACTGCTGAAGACCTCGCTGGCCAAGCGCGGCGGCCCCGAGGACCAGGGCACGAAACAGGCCGGGAGCCCGCCGTCGGGATCCATGCCGCTGTGGCCGTTCATCGTGGCGGCCGCGGCCCTCTGCATAGCCGCCGGGGGCGGGGCGTATCTGCTGTGGCGCCGCCGCGCTCCGGACAAGGCGACAGAACTGCCACAGCCGGTCGCGGCCGGCTCACCGCTCGACGACGGCGCCAACCAGACCGTGGTCGTGCGGCGGTCCCAGTCGTTCCAAGTGGTCCCGCAGCAGCAACAGGTGATGACGGCGCCCGACCCGGCCGTCAAGTACTGCACCTCGTGCGGTATGCGGCTCGGCCCCGCGCATCGTTTCTGCGGCTACTGCGGCCACCCCATCGAGACGTGATGCAATTGAACGAAAGATCGCTCATCGGCCAGGAGGTGGCCGGGTACTACATCGAGGACATCGTCGGCAAAGGCGGCATGGCCGTCGTCTACCTCGCGCTCGACCCCCGGTTGAGCCGCCGCGTGGCGCTGAAGATCCTCAACCCGGTGCTCAGCGTCGACGACCGGTTCAGGCAGCGGTTCATCCTGGAGTCCAGGACGGTCGCCAGCATCGAGCATCCCAACATCATCCCCATCTACGAGGCGAACGCCGACGCCGACGGCGTGCTCTACATCGCCATGCGCTACGTGGACGGCCTCGACCTGCGCCGCCTCATCTACGACCGGGGCCCGCTGCCGATCGGCCAGGCCAACCAGATCTTCGCCCAGGTCGCCGCTGCGCTCGACGCCGCGCACGCGCACGACCTGATCCACCGCGACGTGAAACCGGCCAACATCCTGCTGGCCGACAACCACGTGTACCTGACCGACTTCGGCATCACCAAGCACCGCTCGTCGATCTCGGGACTGACGCAGACCGACCAGTTCATCGGCACGCCCCGCTACATGTCGCCCGAGCAGATCAACAAGGAGCACATCGACGGCCGCTGCGACCAGTACGCGCTGGCCTGCGTGGTCTACGAGGCGCTGTCGGCGCGGCTGCCGTTCCAGCGCGAGAACGACATCGCGCTGCTGTGGGCCCACCTGGCCGAGGAGCCGACGCCGCTGTCGCAGCTCAGGCCCGAACTGCCCGCGCAGGTGGACGAGGTGATGGCGCGGGGGCTGGCGAAGTCGCCGGACCAGCGCTATGAGACCTGCGCCGAGTTCGTCACCGCGCTGCGCGACGCGATCAGCGGCCCCCAGGTCGACGCCGTGAACGGCCCGTACCACGGCCCCCAAGCGGCCCCCTACTCCGGCCCTCAGGCCGCCCCCATCTCAGGTTCCGAAGCGACCCCAGGTCCCGAGGCGACCCCCTACGCCGGTCCTCAGGCCGCTCCCACGTCGGGCGCCCACGCGGCCCCCTACGCCGGCCCTCAAGCCGCTCCCACGTCAGGTGCCCACGCGGGCCCCAAGTCCGGTTTCCCGCCGGGCCCGCACCTGGTGCCCCGTCCCAGCCCGAGCCCGCATTCCGGCCCGCAGTCCGTGCCCCGGCAGGCTTCTGCGCAGGCGGGGGCCGGGCAGCGGTTCACGCGTTCGCCGTCCGGACGTTCGGCAGGGGCGCCCGCCGAGCCCACGCAGCCCTCCGCGCCCAAGGGCCGCCCGGGCCGTGTCCCGATCGTGGCCGCGACGCTGGTCGCCGCCGTCGCGGCGCTCGCCCTGGTCGTGATGATCATCATGAGCCATCGCGGCGACACCTGGTCCCGCTACCGGACCAGCTCCGCCGCGCCGCTCACGTTCGAGTACCCGGGCGATTGGACGATACGCACCCACCAGGACCTGTTCGCGGTGGCCTCCCCGCACGCCGAGGAGTTCGAGTCGCTGTTCGTGGCCGGCCCGGGCGCCGACTGGTCGGCGATCTCCGCGGTCGTCGCCGACGACCCCGACAGCGCCTCCGGCGTGTACGTCCAGGTCTCCGACACCCTCGACGCCGGCGGCACCTCCGAGCAGATGAAGGCCAAGATGGAGGCCCTGCTGCCCGGCCAGGTCGACGTCGGCAAACCCGTGCAGGACCAGGCGGGAAACAGCCCCGCCACCCGGTTCGACGGCGCCCTGCACGACCCCGCCACCGGCACCAGGCTGGGCTTCGTCAGCTACGTGATCGACCGGCAGCCCAAGACGATGCTCGTGATGTACTTCTGCGCCAAGGCCACCTGCGACGACGCCACCCAGACCCGTATCAGGCAGAGCGTCCAGGTCTCCTGACTTGCAGCTCACTTGTGCCCGGCTGGGCCTGGGTGTTCAAGCCGGGCACCGGAGGTCTACCCTCCCGCCTGTGGGCATTCGTATCGTCATCGCCGACGACCAGGCGATGGTCAGGGCCGGGCTGCGCATGGTCGTCGACAGCGACCCCGGCATGGAGGTCGTCGGCGAGGCGTCCGACGGGCGCGAGGCCGTCGCGGTGGCCAGGCGGACGCGGCCGGACATCGTCCTGATGGACATCTCGATGCCCAGGCTCGACGGGCTGTCGGCGGCCAGGGAACTGCTGGACACGCCGTCGCCGCCGAAGGTCATCACGCTGACGACGTTCGACACCGACGAGAACCTCTACGCCGCGCTGCGCGCCGGCACCAGCGGGTTCCTGCTGAAGGTGTCGCCGCCCGAGCAGCTCCTGGAGGCGATCAGGGTCGTGCACGCCGGCGACGCGCTGCTCGACCCGGCCGTGACCAGGCGGGTGATCGCCACGTTCGCGGGCCGGGCCGAGCCGACGCCATCGCCCCGGCTGGCCGAGCTGACGCCGCGCGAGCTGGAGGTGCTGCGGCTGCTCGCCCGCGGGCTCACCAACGCGGAGATCGCCAGGGAGCTGTACGTGGGGGAGGCCACGGTCAAGACGCACGTGGCGCGGGTGCTGATGAAGCTGGCGCTGCGGGATCGGGCGCAGGCCGTGGTGTTCGCGTACGAGTCGGGGGTCGTTCGGCCGGGGACGTCCTAAGCGATTTTCGGACATAGCGTTCCAATGTGTATATTTTTCGCCAGAAGGTGGTAGCTACAGGAGATATTTCATGCTTTCGTTTCCCCAGGTGTTGTTCGACGAGGCCCACAGCGAGTCGTGGACCGTTCGTCGCGAGGTGGCCGAGGCCATCAACCCCGCCCATCCCGACGACAACAGCTACGCCCGCGCCGCCGACGTGCTGCGGCGCCTGGGGCACACGGTCACGGCCCGCACGTCGGGGGAGCTGTCCTGCGAGACGCTGTCCGGGCAGGACGTGCTGGTCATCGCGCACCCGTCGGGGGAGCGGTGGGAGCGGACCACCGGGCAGGGCAGCCCGATCTTCTCCGCCGCCGAGCTGGACGCGATCGAGACCTTCGTCGCCGGTGGCGGCGGGCTGGTGGTTCTGGCCGAGGAGGAACAGGACAAGTACGGCAACAACCTGGCCGAGCTGCTCGGGCGCTTCGGGGTGGGCGTCGCGCACACCACCGTGCGGGATCCCCGCCATGCCCACCGCGGCGTGGCCACCTGGGTGCTCGGCGACCGGGTCGGCGCGGACGGGCTGCTGGCCGGCGTCAAGACCGCCTGCTTCTACCGCTCGGGCGTGCTGACCCTCAAGGCCGGGGTCGGGGAGCCCGCCGGACCGGGGGCGCATGCCGAGGGCGGGCGCGTTGCCGGAGAAGGACCGGGGCACGGTGCCGCGGCCGCCGACGTGAGCGTGCTGTTCGCGACCTCGGCGGACGCCGACCCCGCGGGTGCGCCGCTGGCCGTCGCGCTGCGGCACGGCCTCGGGCGGGTCGTCGTCTTCGCCGACTCCGACCTGTTCGGCGACGACTCCATCGACGACTACGACCACCGCGTGCTCTGGGGGAACGTCGTCACCTGGGCCGCCCGCGTCCCCTCCGACGGCGCCGGCGCCGAGGCGGACGAGGTCAAGGCGGCGGCCTTCGCCCGGCTCAAGGCGGTCGTCGAGGAGCTGCGGCCGCTCCAGGTCAAGGACGGCTCGGTGCCGGAGGAGAAGGAGCGGGCCAAGGCGCTGGTGACGGCGATCGCCGAGGAAATACGCGAAATTTCCGCGTATTTCCCGCATGACGCCGCCTACCTCGACACCGTCCGGCACGACCTCGCCCGATGGGCCGACCAGGACCTCGGCGTCCCCGACTTCCTGGACTCCCTGGAGCAGTTCCACCCCGACACCCAGCGCGTGGACGGCCTGGAGCACGTCGTGGTCTTCCCCATGTACACCCAGAACGGCAACCAGAACCGCAACCTCGAAGCCGTCTGGATCCGCACGATCTGGCCCGACTGGCTGGCCGCGCTGGAGGCGGGCGGCTACGACAACCCGATGTTCGTGCCGATCGCCTTCCAGGACTTCACCTCCGGCTACGACACGCACTCGGCCGTGCTGTTCCCCGAGACGGTCGCGGTGCGGCAGGCGCCGGAGCGGTTCACCTGGGGCGGGATCTTCGCCGACCGCGAGGCCGCCCGCTTCCGCAGGGTGGCCGGGGCCGCCGCCGCGACGCTCAGGCTCGACCTGCCGCCCGGCGCGGCCAGGCTGCTGCACTCCCAGCGGCTGGCGCAGGAGACGTTCGTGTTGTGGGATCTGATCCACGACCGCACCCACAGCCATGGCGACCTGCCGTTCGACCCGTTCATGATCAAGCAGCGGATGCCGTACTGGCTGTACGCGCTGGAGGAGCTGCGCTGCGACCTGACCGCGTTCGGCGAGGCGGTGAAGCTGGAGCGGCAGGGCGTGCCGCACGCCCGCCACGTGCAGGACGCGATCCTGTTCGACCGGCTGTTCAGGTTCCCGATCACCGGGGCGCGGGTGCGCAACTACGACGGGCTCGGCGGGCAACTGCTCTTCGCCTACCTGCACCGCAACGACATCGTGCGCTGGACGGACAACCGGCTCTCGATCGACTGGGAGCGGGTCGCCGACGGCGTGGCCGACCTGCGGGGCGAGGTCGAGAAGTTGTACCGCGACAGCATCGACAGATCCAAGCTGGCCCACTGGCTGGCGGCCTACGAGCTGGTGAGCGCGTATGTGCCCGCGCACCCCGGCTCCACCTGGGCCAAGGGCGTCCAGGCGCTGCCGGAGGAGCAGAAGGCCAAGGTGGACGCGGTGCTGCCGGACGAGTTCCCGCTGAGCATGTTCTACGAAGCACTGCGCCGTAAGCTGACCGATGTGGTCGAATCGACTAAGGGACTCCGGGCATGATCATTCTGGTAACCGGGGCGGCAGGCCCCACTGGTGAGGCCGTTTGCCAATATTTCGGGAAAAATGGTCACACCGTGATCGGCGTCGACAAGAACGACGTCGACCTCCTTGACCGCGCCGCCGTCCACGACCTGGCGGAGCGGATCGCCCAAGAGCACGGGCGCGTCGACGGCGTGATCCACCTGGTCGGCGGCTGGCGCGGGTCCAGCACGTTCGCCGAGACCAGCCTCGACGACTGGAACCTGCTGCACGACCTGCTCATCCGCACCCTCCAGCACGTCTCGCTGGCCTTCGAGCCGCTGCTGCGCCGCAGCGACAACGGCCGCTTCGTGATCGTCTCGGCCAAGGCCGCCGAGCGTCCGAGCGCCGGCGGCGCCGCGTACGGGGCGGCCAAGGCGGCGGCGGAGGCGTGGACGCTCTCGCTCGCCGACGCGCTCACCGGCACGCCGAGCGCCGCGACCATCCTGGTCGTCAAGGCCCTGGTGAACGACGCCATGCGCGCGGCCAAACCGGACGCCGCCTTCTCCGGCTTCACCGACGTCAACGACCTGGCAGCGGCGATCGGCGGCCTCTACGACCGCCCCGCCGCCGAGATCAACGGCACCCGATTGGACCTCACTTCTTGATTCCCCGGCACGACCCCCAGCTCAAGACGTTCGCCAGCGACAACTACGCGGGCGTGCACCCCGAGATCCTCCAGGCCATCGCCACGGCCAACGGCGGGCACCAGACCGCCTACGGCGACGACGTCTACACCGAGGCGCTCCAGGAGGTCTTCCAGCGGCACTTCGGCGAGCAGGCGCGGGCCTGGCCGGTCTTCAACGGCACGGCCGCCAACGTCGTCTCCCTGCGCGCCATGACCGCGCAGTGGGAGGCCGTCATCTGCGCGGAAAGCGCCCACATCAACACCGACGAGGGCGGCGCGCCCGAGGTCGTGGGCGGGATCAAGCTCCTGAGCGTGCCCACGCCCGACGGCAAGCTCACGCCCGAGCTGATCGACAGGCAGGCGTGGGGCTTCGGCGACGTGCACCGGGCCCAGCCGCGCGTGGTGTCGATCTCCAACAGCACCGAGCTGGGCACCGTCTACACGCCCGACGAGATCGCCGCCCTCTGCGCCCACGCCCACGAGCGGGGCCTGCTCGTCCACCTCGACGGCTCCCGCCTGACCAACGCCGCCGCCGCGCTCGACGTCCCGATGCGGGCGCTGACCACGGACGCGGGCGTGGACGTGCTCTCCTTCGGCGGCACGAAGATCGGCCTGCTGTATGGCGAGGCGGTCGTCGTGCTCAACCCCGACGCCGCCCGGGGCATCGACTATCTGCGCAAGACGTTCATGCAGCTTTCGTCGAAGATGCGCTTCGTGTCGGCGCAGTTCGAGGCGCTGCTCTCCGGCGACCTGTGGCTGCGCAACGCGCGGCGGGCCAACGCCATGGGCCGCCGCCTGGCCGAGGCCGTCGGGGACATCCCCGGCGTCGAGGTGACCAGGCCGGTCGAGGCCAACGCGGTCTTCGCCGTGCTGCCGCCCGACGTCATCGGCCGGCTGCAGAAGCGTATGCGCTTCTACACCTGGGACGAGGCCAGGAACGAGGTGCGCTGGATGTGCGCCTTCGACACGACGGAGGCCGACGTGGACGCCTTCGCCGAGGCCGTCGCCGAGGAGATGGGCTCAGCTCGCTCCTGAGAGCGCCGCCCCTACGACGTCGATCCTGACGGCGCCGCCCCCGACAGGGCCAGGCGGGCGGCCTGCCAGCCGCCCACGCCGTGCACCGACGCGCCCGGCGGGGTCGAGGCCGAGCAGAGGAACACCCCGGGCAGCGGCGTGCGCCACGGCGCGGGCGACCAGACCGGCCGCCTGACGAACTGCGTCAGGCTCGCCAGCCCGCCGCCGATGTCGCCGCCGACGAGGTTGGGGTTGCCCGCCTCCAACTCGGCCGGGCCCATCGTGTGCCTGGCCAGCACGCGGTCGCGGAAGCCAGGGGCGTACCGCTCGATCTGCGTCTCGATGGCCTCGGTCATGTCCGCGCGCGAGCCGTTGGGGACGTGGCAGTAGGCCCACAGGGTGTGGCCGCCCCGCGTCGGATCGGCCGCGTACGGCTGCACGAGCAGCACGTACGGGCGCGGCGACCGGCGCCCCGCGGCCGTCTCGGCCTCGCTGAGCACGATCTCCTCCAGCGTCCCGCCCAGGTGCACGGTGCCCGCGCCGGCCACCGAGGGGTCCCGCCACGGCACCGGCCCGTCGAGCGCCCAGTCGACCTTGAACACCCCCGGCCCGTAACGGAAACGCTCAAGGCGGCGGCGGTAGGCGGGCGGCAGGTCGGCCAGCTCCAGGAACTGCCTGGGGGTGACGTCGAGCACCACGGTCGGCGCGTCCAGCTCCGCCAGGCGACGCACCCGGTGGCCGGTGACCGCCTCGCCGCCGAGCGACCTGAACTCGGCCACGAGCGCGTCGGCCAGCACCTGCGAGCCGCCCCGCACCAGCGGCCAGCCCACCAGGTGGGCCAGGGACGCCAGCAGCAGGCCGTAGCCGGCCGTGATGGGGGCGCGCAGGTCGAGCATCGAGTGCGCGGCCATGCCCGCGATCAGCGCCCGCGCCTCCACGGTCCTGAACGCCCGCCGCGCGAACGTCGTGGCCGGCAGCAGCCCCGCCGCCCCGAACCTGGCCGCCCGCAGGAACGTCGCCGGTGGCACCCGCCACGGCCCCAGCGGCTTGAGCAGCAGCTCCACCAGCGGGAACCCGCCCTTGGCCGTCGCGCCGACCGTGGCCAGCCACGCGCCCGCGTCGCGCCCGAGCCCTTCTGCGGTGCGGCGCGGGTCGCGGTGCACGAGCACGGCCGGCCGGTCGTCGAGCGGATGCGCGGCGGCCACCGGCGGATGGGCGAACTCGACCCCCTTGAGCTCCAGTTCGCGGAAGGCCGGAGAGGCCAGCGCCATGGCCATCACGGTCGCGCCCAGGTCGTGGACGCGCCCCGGCAGCGTCAGCTCACCGGAACGCAGCCCGCCGCCGAACCGGTCGGCGGCCTCAAGCAGCAGCACCTTCCGCCCGGCGCGGGCCAGCAGGACGGCGGCGACGAGCCCGTTGGGGCCGGAGCCCACGACGACCGCGTCGGCGCTCATCGGCCTACTGCGGTTTCAGGATCGACGGATAGGGCTGCGCGCCGCGCTTGTTGAGCAGGTCCGTCATGAGCTTGATCTCCCCGCTCTGCCCCTCGACGATGTTGCGCGCCATGCCGACCACCTCGCCCCGGGTGGAGAGCTTGAGCAGGCCGTCGGCCATCTGCACGCCGCCCTCGTGGTGGCGGATCATGAGCTGCAGGAACAGCACCTCGGCCACCTGACCCTGCGCCTGCTTGAGCTTGGTCAGCTCTTCTGGGGTGGCCATGCCCGGCATCGAGCCGGGCGCGGTCTTGGCCCCGGCATGGCCGTGACCGCTCATCCAGGCCATCGGCCGCTGGTCGGTCGCCTGGGTGAGCTCCCACTGCTGCAGCCAGCCCTGGAACATGCCGCGCTGGTTGGCCTGGGTGTTGATGATGTCGAAGGCCAGGTTCCTGATCTCGGGGGCGGAGCTTCTGTCCCTGATGATGAACGCCATGTCGACGGCCTGCGCGTGGTGCGCGGCCATGTCGCGGGCGAACCCGGCCTCTGGTGAGTTGTCGCCCGGAGTGCCTTCTGGGCCGAACAACACGAACGCGGCGACGGCGAGCACCAGCACGCCGCAGACGACGAGAAGTGGTTTTCTCACGGGCTTTTCCATGACCCGTCCAGCGTACCCACCCGCCGGACACGGTCGTGATCGGACGCTTATGCGCCCCTTATTCTCCGCATACGCCTGGAGGGCATAGGGTGACCCGGAGTTGGTACGCCGATGGAGGGACGATGACGAAGGAGAAGGCGCAGGCGCGGCGCGAGCATCTGCAGAAGATGCGGGCCGAGCAGCAGCGCAAACAACGCCGCGCCGCGTTGCTCATGTGGGGGACGGGCGGGCTCATCATCGTCGTGCTGGTCGGTTTGGTCGGGTTCTACCTGGTCAACCAGGCCCGTGAGACCTCGCTCGACGCCGTGAGCAGCGTCAAGTACGAGGCCGGGAAGCACGTGTGGACCTCCGTCAAGTACAAGGAGACGCCACCGGTGGGCGGTGAGCACAACAACTACTGGCAGCAGTGCTCGACCTACGACAAGCCCATCCACCCCGAGCACGCCGTGCACTCGCTGGAGCACGGCGCGGTCTGGATCACCTACCGGCCCGACCTGCCCAAGGAGCAGGTCGACAAGCTGAGGGAAGTGACCTCCTCCACGGGCCAGCAGGACTACATGCTGGTCAGCCCCTTCCCCAACCTGCCCGCGCCGGTGGTCGCCTCGTCCTGGGGCCACCAGCTCAAGCTGAACAGCCCCGACGACCCCAAGCTCGGGGCGTTCATCAAGCGCTACCAGAACGGGCCCGACACGCCTGAGGCCGGTGCCAGCTGCAGCGGCGAGTACGCCATCTCCACCACCGCCGACCAGGCCCCGCTGCCGCCGGAGCCCAAGGGCGAGCAGCAGCAGCAGACGATGCCGACGGAGAGCCTCGCGCCGCAGCCCAGCCAGTCGCAGCAGCAGTAGGGGGCCCGGAGCCCGCACAAGCGCCCGTCAGCCGCCCGGCTGACGGGCGCTTCGTCAATTCAGCACGTCCTGCGGCGGCGTCCACTCCAGCCCGTGGGCCTCGGCCACGGGGCGGCTGGTCAGCCGGCCCCCGTGGGTGTTCAGGCCGTGCGCCAGCGCGCGGTTCTCGCGCATGGCCTGCCGCCAGCCCAGATCGGCGATGGCCAGCGCGTACGGCAGCGTCACGTTCGTCAGGGCGAAGGTCGAGGTGTGCGGCACCACGCCCGGCATGTTGGCCACGCAGTAGAAGATCGACTCGTGCACCCGGTAGGTCGGGCTCTCGTGCGTGGTCGGCCGGGAGTCCTCGAAGCAGCCGCCCTGGTCGATCGAGACGTCCACCAGCACCGAGCCCGGTTTCATCCGGCTGACCAGGTCGTCGCTGACGAGCTTGGGCGCCTTGGCGCCGGGCACCAGCACCGCGCCGATGACCAGGTCGGCCTCCAGCACCGCGCGTTCGATCTCCAGGGTGTTGGAGGCGACGGTCTGGCAGTGGCCCTGGTAGATCAGGTCGGCCTGGCGCAGCTTGTCGATGTTCCTGTCCAGCAGCACCACCTCGGCCTGCATCCCGAGGGCGATCGCGGCGGCGTTCATGCCGGAGACCCCGGCCCCGATCACCACGACGTGCGCCGCGCGCACGCCGGACACGCCGCCCATCAGCACGCCCCTGCCGCCCTCCGAGCGCATCAGGTGGTAGGCGGCCACCTGGGGCGCCAGCCGGCCCGCCACTTCGGACATGGGCGCGAGCAGCGGCAGCGCGCCGTCGGGGGTCTGCACGGTCTCGTAGGCGATCGCGGTGCAGCCGGACTCCAGCAGGGCGCGCGTGCAGGCTCCCGAGGCCGCCAGGTGCAGGTAGGTGAACAGCACCAGCCCCTCGCGCAGCCGGTGGTACTCCTCCGGCATCGGCTCCTTGACCTTCATGACCAGGTCGCAGGCGGCCCAGAGCATGTCAGCCTCCGGGATCATGACCGCGCCCGCCGCGGCGAAGTCGGCGTCGGGGATCGAGGAGCCCGCGCCCGCCTCCCGCTCCACGTAGACCTGGTGGCCGTGGCGGACCAGCTCGTGCACCCCGGCCGGGGTCAGCGCCACTCGATATTCGCTGTTCTTGACCTCACGGGGAACGCCGACCTTCATGGGCAACTCTTCTCGACTTGCTGCGATCCTGCCCCCATTCTTCCTCCCCCCTCGCGGATGAGCGTGGATCGCCCGGCTGATTACCTCGCTCGCGCCTGCGCTCGATAGGCTCTCCGGCAGCCCGAACGTCAGGATGGGGTCCTCATCGATGGACAAGCCCGAAGAGCCGCAGACCGCGGACCCGGGGGAGCCGAAGGCCAGCAGACTCACCACCATCGTGTTGATCGTCTCGCTGGTGCTCGTCGTGTTGGTCGCAGGGGTGCTCGGCACCATCGCCGTCCTGATGACCAGGAGCCCCGACACGCCCCTCATCGGCGCCACGGCCCCGCAGCGGCTGTCGGTGCCCATCCACTTCGCGCCCGTCAGAGACACCAAGACCGCGCCATGCCCCAACGACCCGGCCGTGCTCGACGCGGAGCAGCGCACGTGCTACCTGCTGGAGGACGGGGTCACGGTCGAGTCCGTGCAGCGCATCGAGGCGGTGCGTGAGAAGGACGGCCTCTACTCCGTGCGCATCGCCATCGCCCCGGCCTTCAAGACGCGGGTGATCGAGCTCGTCGACGAACTGGTGTCCCAGCAGCGCCAGGTGGCGATCGTGCTGGCGCCCCCGCAGCCCGACCAGCCCAAGACCGTGCTGGCCGCGCCCATCGTCACCCAGGCCATGGACGGCGACAGCCTGAGCGTCGCCGGCTACACCAAGGAGCAGGCCGAGGCGCTGGTGGCCCGCCTGCTCGGCACCGCGCCCACCGGCGGGGCCACACCGCCCGTAGGCACGGGCGCCCCGTCCCAGCCCGCCACCCCGCCCGGCACCGACCCTGGCACCACGGGGACGACAGGCACAACGGGGACGACCGGAACCACGGGCACCACCGGGACCACGGGCACGACGGGGACGACCGGAACCACGGGGACCACGGGCACGACGCCAGGAGCAGCGACCCAGCCGGGCGTGACCAACCCGGCCGGAGGCGACCGGCGCACCCCCGACAAGCGCTACACGAGCTGCAAGGAGGCCGTGGCCGCCGGCGACGGCCCCTACTCCCGGGGCACCCACGAGGAATACTCCTGGTACACCGACGTCGACAACAACGGCGTGGCCTGCAACAGCGGCGACATACGCTGACCGAACGGCTCCTCCGGCCCGTCGATGCCGAAGCAGGCCAGGAAGATCAGCCAGTCGGCCGCGCACCTCACGACGGCGGTGCCCCGCCGGGTGAGCTCGAAGAAGCTGTCCCGGCGGGGAACAAGATCACGCCTTTTCGTGCCGTCCGTGACCCACCAGGCCGACGAACTCCTCGAGCCCGATCGTTCCGTCTCCGTCGCTGTCGGCGGCGGTGATGAAGTCTTCGATCTCGCTCTCGGACGCGCCGTGCCCGCCGAGCGCCTCGTTGGCCTTCCTGATCTCTTCGGCGGTCAGCAGGCCGTCGCCGTCGGTGTCGAAGCGCCGGAACTCAGCCTCGGCCGCTTCGCGCGCGGTTGCCATCGGTAGCCCCCCTTGTCGTGCCGGTATCGAACAGGGCGATATCTTCCGGCCTAATCGGAACGCGAGTCAACCGGAGCCCGGTCGCCGCGCGGACCGCCGCCGCGATGGCGGGGGTGGAGGACAGGGTGGGAGGCTCGCCCGCGCCGCGCAATCCGTACGGGGCGGCCGGGTCTGGATTTTCCAGGATTTTCAGTTGCATGGGCGGCATGTCGAGGATGGTGGGAATGAGGTAGTCGGTGAACGACGGGTTCAGCACGCGGCCGTCGCGGATCTGGATCTCCTCCATCAGCGCCAGCCCCAGCCCCTGCGCGGACCCGCCGTGGATCTGTCCCTCCAGCGCCTGTGGGTTCATGATGTGGCCCACGTCCTGCACGGCCGCCAGCTCGACCACCTTCACCAGGCCCAGCTCCACGTCCACGTCCACGACCGCCCGGTGCACGCACAGCGCGAGCTGCGTGTGCGAGTCGCCCTGCCCGGTGACCGGGTCCATCGGGTACGTCGGCCGGTGCCGGAACTCGCGCGTCTCCTCGATCGGCCCGAACCGCTCCAGCGCCTCCCGCGCGGGCAGCCCCTTGAACCGCTCGCGCACGGCCTCGCAGGCGGCCTTGACCGCGCCGCCGGTGACGTACGACTGGCGCGAGGCCGACGACGAGCCCGCCGAGCCGACCGCGGTGTCGGCGGTGGCCACGGTGACGTGCTCGACGCCCAGCTCGGAGCGGGCGATCTGGGCCTGGATCGTCACCAGGCCCTGGCCCACCTCGGCCGCCGCCGTGTGCACGGTGACGTGCGGCTCCCCTGCCATCAGCTCGGCCCGCACCCGGGCCGTGGAGAAGTCGTCGAAGCCCTCGGAGAAGCAGATGTTCTTGATTCCGACGCCGTAGCCGACGCCGCGCAGCACGGACTCGCCGTGGGTGGTCTGGGAGACGCCGCCCGGCAGCGCCCGCAGGTCCTTCTCGGCGGGGGCGGGCAGCGGCATGGCCTCCAGGTCGCGCAGCATCGCCGCGAGCGGCGCGGGCGAGTCGATGAGCTGGCCGGTGATGAGCCGGTCGCCCTGGGAGACGGCGTTGCGCACGCGGATCTCGACCGGGGACAGGCCGCACGCCTCGGCCAGGCGGTCCATCTGCGACTCGTAGGCGTAACAGGCCTGGACCGCCCCGAACCCGCGCATCGCGCCGCACGGCGGGTTGTTGGTGTAGACGCCGGTGGCCTCCACGCGCACGTTCGGCACCACGTACGGGCCCACACCCAGCGAGGCCGCGTTGCCGACGACGGCGGGGGAGGAGGAGCAGTAGGCGCCCCCGTCCAGCAGGATGTCGGCCTTGACGTAGACGAGCTTCCCGTCGCGGGTGGCGCCGTGCTCGTAACGCATCCTGGCCGGGTGGCGGTGCACGTGGCCGAAGAACGACTCCTCGCGGCCGTAGACGATCTTGACGGGGCGGTTCAGCCGCAGCGCCAGCATGCAGGCGTGCGCCTGCATGGACAGGTCTTCGCGGGCCCCGAACGCGCCGCCGACGCCGGACAGGGTCAGGCGCACCTTCTCCGGCGGCAGGCCCAGGCAGGGGGCGAGCTGGTCGCGGTCCACGTGCAGCCACTGGGTGGCGATGTAGAGATCCACGCCGCCGTCCTCGGCGGGGACCGCCAGGCCCGACTCCGGGCCCAGGAAGGCCTGGTCCTGCATGCCGACCTCGTACTCGCCGGTGACGACCACCTCGGCCTCGAACGTGTCGCCCACCCGCACCGGCTGGCGCCTGACGACCTCCCTGGCCTGGCGGGGGTCGGTGATCGCCGGGCGCACCTCGTAGTCGACGACGATGGCCGCGGCCGCCCTGCGGGCCGTCTCGGGGTGGTCGGCGGCCACCAGCGCCACCGGCTCGCCCTGGTAGCGGACCTGGTCGATGGCCAGCACCGGCTGGTCCTTGTGATCCAGGCCGTAGAATTTCTCGCCCGGCACGTCCTCGTGCGTCAGGACGGCGAGCACGCCCGCCGTCCGCAGCGCGGGACCCACGTCGATCGAGCGGATCCACGCCGACGGATGCGGGCTGCGCAGCGTCACGCCCCACACCATGCCGTCCAGCCACAGGTCGGAGGCGTAGGCGAACTCGCCGGTCACCTTCAGCGTCGCGTCGGGACGCCGGGCGCTGACGCCCACGCCGCTCAGGGCCGTGCCGACCTGCGTCTCCGTCATCCTCCGAGTAGAGCACCGCGGCCGGGCCGCGTCCTATGCGCATCACGTGAAATCCCGGTCAGCGGTTGGCCGGGCGGGCTTGTATATTCCTCCAAGTGCGCATCAGTGACCTGCTGGACCTCGACGAGCTGCGCCTGACCCTGCTCACCGGCGACCCCGCCCGCGAGTTCACCACCGTGCACATCACCGACCTGCCCGAGCCGGGCCGCTACCTGTCCGGCGGCGAGCTGGTGCTGACGGGGCTGATGTGGCGCCACGAGCCGGAGGACTCCGCCCGGTTCGTGGCCGCGCTGGCCGAGGCGGGGGTCGCCGCGCTCGGCGCGGGAGCCGCCCTGCTGGGCCACGTGCCCGCCGACCTGGTCGCCGCCTGCCGGGCGGCCGGCCTGCCGCTGGTCGAGGTGCCGACCGAGGTCTCCTTCCGCACGCTGGCCGAGCGGGTCGTGCCGCGCCTGGCGGGCGACGTGCGCGACGCGCTCGGCCGCCACCGCAGGCTCGTCGCCGCCATCGCCGAGGGCGCCGACCTGCGCGAGCTGTTCGAGCTGACCGCCGCCGAGCTGGGCGTCACCGGCGCCGTCCTGTCCGCCTCGGGCGAGGTGCTCGTGGGCGCGGCCGACGATCCGCCACGCCTGGCCAGGGCGTACCTGACCGCGCCCCGCCTGCCCGCCCGCGTCGGCGGAGTCACGCTCTTCGCCGTCGGGCGCGGCCACCGGGCCGCCGGATGGGCGCTGGCCTGCGACGGCGACCTCCTCAGCCGGGCCGACCTGGGCTACGAGCTGGCCGCCTGCGTCGGCCTCGAACGCAGCCGCATGGAGGAGGGCCGCAGGGTCGAGCGCCGCCTGGCCGAGCAGCTCATCGTGGCCGCGCTGGCCGAATCCGACGCGGCCGAGCTCAACGCCAGGCTCAGGACGTGCGGGATCGACGCGGCGCAGCCGTACGCGATCGTCAACGCCACCGCGCTCAGAGCGGGCGCCACCCGCGGGCCCGACCCCGCCACGCTCGGTGGCCAGGTCGTCGAGGAGTTGCTCGGGCGCGAGGTGGTGGCGGCAGCAGGAGCCGACGGCGCGGTCGCCGTCGTGCCGCTGCGCGAGCGCACCGCCGCCGACCTGGCCGGACGGCTGCGCGCCGGGGCCGAGGTGCTCGCCGTTCTGCCCGACACCCGCCTGTGTGTCGGCGTGAGCGGCGCGCTGACCGGGGCCGCCGCCGTCAAGGGCGGAGTGGAGGAGGCGGGGCACGCCAGGCGGCTGGCCGAGGCCCGCTCAGGCGGCGTCGTGACCAGCGACGAGATCTACACCCATGCGCTGCTGCTGGCCACGGTTCCGGGAGACGTGCGCCGCTCGTTCACCGCCCGGCTGCTGTCGCCGCTGCTCGGCTACGACCGCAAACACCAGTCGGAGCTGGTGCGCACGCTCGGCGTCTTCCTCGACTGCGCCGGATCGTGGAACGCCTGCGCGGAACAGCTCCACGTGCACGTCAACACGGTGCGTTACCGCATCCGCAGGATCGAGGAGCTGACGGGCAGAAACCTGTCGACGATGGCCGATCGCGTCGACTTCTTCCTGGCGCTCAGGGACACGGGCACGCCGCCCTCTCGGTGACCCGGGCGGCCTGAGCATGGTGATGAGCGGCTCCGGTTACCGCCGGAACCGGCAGGGGCAGAGGGGGCACACGGTGACGAGGATGTTACTCGTCGTCCCCAAGTCGTCCTCTCGTGGGCACAGTGCGGTGTCGCGCCCTTGAGGTAGGGCGTATGCCCCCCTTCTGCCGGGCTTACCTCAGCAGCAGTCGCTTGAGTCCTGGTTCATGTTGTAGGGAGACGTTTCGGCACCGGCGGCCGTAACATTGGCTCCGACGGTCACCGCGACGACTACCGCGGCGACCAGTGCGGACAGAGCAATGCGCATTCGCATGGGGGTTCTCCCTCGCCTATGTGGGTTGCTCGAACTTTATCTTCTCAGGGAGCGACGGCTGTGACTACATCTGACCTGGTCGGACTCCGCATTAAGACGGTCCGGCGACAACGCGGCCTGTCACAGGCACAGCTCGCGCATCCCGAGCTGTCTGACAGCTACGTCTCGTTGATCGAGAGCGGCAAGCGTACCCCGACTCCTGCTGTTCTGGAGCTTTTGGCCCAGAAACTGGACTGCTCGCTGTCCTACCTGATCAACGGCGTCACCGCCGAGCAGATGGAGGACATCGAGCTGGCTCTCGGCTACGCGCGGCTGGCCCTCGAGAACGGCGAGGTCACCGAGGCCCGCACCCGCTTCACCGAGCTCCTGGCGAACAACAACCTGACAGGGCTCACCACCCTTCGTCAAGACACGAAATTCGGGCTCGCGCTCGCGACCGAGGCGTGCGGCGAACTCGACGAGGCGATCTCCATCCTCCTCCAGCTGCGCGAGGAGGAACTGCCCCAGGAGCGCCGCATCGAGGTCGCCATGGTGCTGTGCCGCGCCTACCGCGACAGCGAGCGGCTCACCGAGGCCGTCGAGGTGGGGGAGCAGATGATGGGCGGCAGCGCCCGCCTGCCCTGGAGCGACCCGCTGGTCGAGCTGGCCGCCACCCTGCTGTCGGCCTACATGCACCGCGGCGACCTGCTGCGCGCCCGCCAGTTCGCCGCCGAACTGCTCAACGCGGCCGACGCGCTCGGCACGCCGCGCTCCATCGTGGCCGCCAACTGGATGGCCTCCAACGTCGCCTACAACACCGGCCACAACGAGGAGGCGCTGTCGTTCGCCGAGCGGGCCATGGCGGTGCAGCTGGAGAACGGCCACCCCCGCAGCGTCGCCAGGATGCGCCTGGCGCTGCTGCAGCAGCGGCTCAAGGCCAGGCCCGCCGAGGCCGCGTCCCTGCGTGATGCGCTGCGGGCGGCGGTCGCCGAGTTCGAGCAGACCTCGACCAGCACGGTCGACAAGGCCCGCGTCCACATCGAGCTCGCCTACGCCGAATACATGAGCGGCGACTTCGACAAGGCCGCCGAGCACGCCATGCTCGGCAGGAGCCTGGTCCCCGAGTTCGGGCACGTGCTCGGGGCCGAGGCGGGCCTCCTGCTCGGCCGGGTCCACGGCGCTGTCGGCCGCTCGCAGGAGGCCGACAGGCACGTCACGTCCGTGCGCGACTGGCTGACGCCGCTGCCCGACTCCCGCCGATCGGCCTCGACCTGGTACGCCACGGCCGAGACGCTCGAGCAGCTCGGCGACGCCGAGGGCGCGGTGGAGGCCTACGAGCGGGCCCTGGTCTGCGCGGGGCTGTAGCGGCTGTCAGGACCGGGCACCGGCCTGGGTAGCCTTGAATCGTCATGAAGAGATCCCCGCTCGCGGCCCTCACCGCGATTCTCGCCGCTCTGCTGGTGCTCGGCACCGCCGTGCCCGCCCTGGCGCACGACGCGCTCAAGAGCAGCTCCCCGGCCAAGGACGCCACGGTCAAGACCCTCGACGAGGTCAGGCTCGAATTCACCGCGAAGGTGCGCATGCCATTCGTGATCGTGCGGGGTGCCGGTGACGCCCGGCACGAGAGCGGCGGGCCCGAGAGCGACGGGGCGGTGGTGACGCAGGCGCTCGACGGGCCGCTGGCCGACGGAGAGTACACGATCGCCTACCGGGTCGTCTCCTCCGACGGCCACCCTATCGAGGGCGAGATCCCGTTCACGGTGAAGGGCGCACCGGCGCCCAGCCCGAGCGAGTCCCTCTCGCCGTCGGCCACGCCCGTTCCCGAGCAGGCAGGTTCCGCCCCCGCGGCGGCGGCGCAGGACAGCTCGGCCCCGTCGGCCGCCGCCACCTCGCCCGCGGCCGTCGACACGGCCTCGGCGGAGCAGGGGGTGGCGTTCCCCGTGTGGCTGATCATCGTGATCGGCGCGCTCGTCGGCATCGGCATCGGCTTCCTGCTCAGCGCCCGGGGCAAGAAGCGATGAGCGGCCCGCGCGTGGCCAAGGAGCCCGTGGACGGGCAGGGCGCGCAGAGCGCGGTCATCGGCAGGGCCGCGCGGCTCGCGCTGGCCGGCGCCGCCGTCGCGATCGTCGCCCTGGTGCTCGGCATGATCGTCGGAGGCCGGGCGTTCCCGAGGATCATCCCGGGGCTGCCCGACTCTGGGGCGGTCGTGCGGTGGGGGCTGCCGCTGTCCAAACTCGCCATGGACGTGGCCGGCGTGGTCACCGTCGGCCTGCTGCTGATGGCCGCCGCGCTGCTGCCCAACGACAAGGGTGTGCTCGGCAGGACGGCCGTCCAGTACGTCAAGGCCGCCTCGTGGGCGGCGCTGACCTGGGCCGGCGCGGCCTTCCTCGCCATCGTCTTCGGCGCCGCCGAGTCCATCGGCAGGACCGTGCCCCAGATCCTCGAACGCACCATCCTGACCAGCTACGCCACCCAGACCACGCAGGGCGTGGCGCTGACGCTCGTGGTGCTGTTCGGGGTGGCGATCGCCCTGTTCTCGCGCGGCGCGATCACCGCGGGGGCGGCGGCGGGGCTGCTGGTGTTCGCCCTGGTGACGCTGCTGCCCGCGCCGCTCACCGGGCACACCTCCTCCTCGCCCAACCACGACCTGGCCACCTCCTCGGTCTCGCTCCACCTGCTCTCGCTCGCCCTGTGGGTGGGCGGCCTGGCCGTCCTGGCCCTGCACGCCGTCCGAGGGCAGCCGCAGCTCGAGGTGGCCGCGGCCCGCTTCTCCCGGATGGCGCTGTGGTGCTACGCCGGAGTGGGGCTGTCGGGGGTGTTCGCGCTGGTCGCGCGGCTGGGCTCGGTGTCCGACCTGTGGGCCTCCGAGTACGGCCTGCTGGCCTTCGCCAAGATCGTGGCCTTCGTGCTGCTCGGCTACGTCGGCTACTGGCATCGGCAGCGCACGCTGGCCGACCTGGAGGCGGGCCGGCCGCGCGCGTTCACCCGGCTGGCCGGCGGCGAGATGCTCCTCATGCTCGCCACCATGGGCGTGGCCGCGGCGCTGTCGCGCACGCCGCCGCCCGAGTTCAGCATCCCCGCCGACCGGGCCTTCGAGCTGCTCGGCTTCCCCCTGCCTCCCGAGCTGACCATCGCGAACATCTTCACGCTGTGGTGGTTCGACCTGTTCTTCGCCGTGGTGGCCGTCGTCCTGGCCGGGCTCTACGGGCTCGGCGTGTACAGGCTGCGGCGGCGGGGCGACGCCTGGCCCTGGGGGTACACGGCGTCCTGGTTCGTCGGCGTCGCGCTGCTGGTGTTCGCCACCCAGAGCGGCCTGGCCAGGTACGCCCAGGTCATGTTCGACGTCCACATGATCGAGCACATGACGCTCTCCATGGTCGTGCCGATCTTCCTCGTTCTCGGCGGGCCCGTCACGCTGGCCCTGCGCGCGCTCAAGCCAAGCTCCCGGCGCGGCGACAGGGGGCCGAGAGAGTGGATCACCACGATCCTGCACAGCAGGTTCACCAAGATCATCACGCATCCCGTGGTCGCGACGTCCATCTTCGTCGCCTCGACGTACGCGCTCTACTTCACGCCGCTGTTCGAGTCGGCGATGAAGGAGCATCTCGGCCACATCTGGATGACCCTCCACTTCCTCCTCACCGGCTGCCTGTTCTTCTGGGTGATCATCGGGGTCGATCCCGGGCCTGGGCGGCTCCCGCATGTCGGCCGGCTGCTGATGCTCTTCGTCACCATGCCCTTCCACGCGTTCTTCGGCATCGCGCTGATGATGACAGGCACCGTCATCGCCTCCGACTGGTACGAACAGCTCGGCCGGTCATGGGGCGACAGCCTGCTGCAGACACAGCAGGACGGCGGGGCCATCGCGTGGGGGTTCGGGGAGATCCCGACGCTCATCGTGCTGCTGGCCATCGCCATGCAGTGGTACAGAGACGACGAGAGGCAGGCGCGGCGCGCCGACCGCAGGGCCGACCGCGCGGGCGCGAAAGACCCAGAACTCGACTCCTACAACGCCTACCTCGCCCGCCTCAACAAGGGTGACAAGGGCGAGTAGCGGTTCGGTCATGGCCGGCTGTCTTCACCCTGCACATCTCCCTACCTGCCGGGTAGCCTTTCTCGCAGGGGAGACGGGTATGACCCCGTCCAGCGTGTGCGGTCCTTGAGGGGGGATGCGCATCGCGCGGTAGGGCGCGCCGGAGTGGGGACCGGCGCGGCGGCCCGGGGTGCCGAGGAAGGCTGAACCAGTGGCGGAAGAGACACGGATGCGCGGGGGCCAGAGTCTGGCGGAGGCGCTTGAGAGCTGTCTCGCCGAATGGTCGGAGCGTACGGGGGTCACGGTCGAGACGTGGGCCTTGCCGGCCACCGACGTGCCCGCGCGCGTCTCCAGCGGGGTCATGACCACGATGCGGGAGGCGCTGTCGAACGTCGAACTGCACAGCGGGGCCCGCACCGTGTCGATCGCCGTGACGGTCGGCAGGGGCGGGCTGCGCATGACGATCAGCGATGACGGCCGGGGCTTTCCCACCTCGGGGGCGGGGCGCGGCATCGCCAGGATGCGGGCCGCGTTCGCCGAGATCGGCGGGAGCCTGTCGGTCAACAGCGTGCACGGCGAGGGCACGACGGTGACCGGGGCGGTGCCCTGGCGGGTCAGGGGAGAGTGAGGATCTCGCTGCCCGTCTCCGTCACCAGGATCGTGTGCTCGAACTGGGCCGTGCGCTTGCGGTCCTTGGTCACGGCGGTCCACTTGTCGGGCCAGATGTCGTAGTCGATCGTGCCCAGCGTCAGCATCGGCTCGATCGTGAACGTCATCCCCGGTACCAGCTCCACCCGCAGCGACGGGTCGTCGTAGTGGGGCACCATGAGGCCGGAGTGGAAGCTCGTGCCGATGCCGTGGCCGGTGAAGTCGCGGACCACGCCGTAGCCGAAGCGCTTGGCGTACGCCTCGATGACCCGGCCCACCACGTTGAGCTGGCGGCCGGGCGCGACGGCCTTGATCGCGCGCATCGTCGCCTCGCGGGTGCGCTCGACCAGCAGCCGCGACTCATCGTCCACCTCTCCCACCAGGTAGGTGGCGTCGGTGTCGCCGTGGACGCCGCCGATGTAGGCGGTGATGTCGATGTTGATGATGTCGCCGTCGCGCAGCACGGTGTCGTCGGGGATGCCGTGGCAGATGACCTCGTTGAGCGAGGTGCACAGCGACTTGGGGTAGCCCTTGTACCCGAGCGTGCTCGGGTAGGCGCCGTGGTCGATGAGGAACTCGTGGCCGATCCTGTCGAGCTCGTCGGTCGTGACGCCCGGCCGGATGTGCTTGCCGACCTCCTCGAGGGCCTGGGCGGCGAGCTTGCCGGCCACCCGCATGCGGTCGATGATCTCGGGGGTCTTCACGTCGGATTCGCCGGTCTTGGGGCGCTTCTTGCCGACGTACTCCGGCCGCTCGATGTGGGCGGGAACCTTTCGCATGGGCGAAACTCGCCCGGGCTGGAGCAGTGTCGTCATGAAACATGAGTCTACGGGGCAGAATTGAGCCTGTGAGCGAAGGCCAGTGGTGGTTCTGTCTCAAGCACATGCGGGTCGAGCCCGACAAGGGCTGCCCCAACAAGGACCGGATGGGTCCCTACGCCTCCGAACAGGAGGCGGCCGGGGCGCTGCAGCGCGCCGCCGACCGCAACAAGGCGTGGGAAGAGGCCGACCTGGACGACGATGACTAGGCGACGATCGCGCAGGCCCTGATCGGGAAGGTGCCCATGCCCCCGGTCATCGGGCCATCCCCACGCGCGCGAGCTTCACCAGGGCGACCACGCCGATGGCGGCCCACACGAGGTTGAGGCCGACCGACGGCCAGGCGGCGCTGTAGGCGCTGTTGATCATCAGCCCGAGTGAGCCCGCCAGGTTGACGAGCTGGTATGCCACACCGTCCGCCGACATGCGCGAGGACGAGACCAGCGCGTAGCCGGTCAGCAGCAGGGCGGCGCCGATCCAGCCGACGGCCGAGAGGAGAAGATCCATGGCGGCAATTGTCGCGCTCAGTCGGTGTACTGCGGGCCGCTGACCTTCTCCAGGAGACGGGCCAGGCGCGCGCGCAGGCCCGGGCGCCGCACCGGCTCGCCGGCCGCCGCGCTCACCAGGTGCTGGGCCCCGTCGAAGGTCACCAGCCCGTCCTTCGGCACCGCGATCGAGTCGTGCGCCAGCCCCGCCAGCTCGGTGTCGCCGCCCCCGATCGCCAGGATGGTCGCCCCGGTGCGCCGTGCGTCGTCGACGCGTTCGAGCAGCGGCACCGGCGCCTGCTGCTCCGACAGCACGAACAGGGTCTCGCCCTTGGCCGTGTGCTCCAGGCGTTCGAGGCCGACGCGTAGATGGGGTGGCGCGTCGGCGGGCGGCGCCCAGCGCACCAGCGTGGGCGTGAGCTGCGTCAGGCCGGACAGGCGGGCCTCGTCGCCGAGGTGGGCGGTCAGGTGCCAGGGCTCGTCGTCGGGCGTGCCCACCAGCAGCAGGCCGCCGGGCGAGCGGGTCGTGCGCAGGGCGACGCCCAGCTCGCGGGCCTGCTGGAGCCAGCCGGTGTCGGCCAGGAGCTCGCGCAGGAGTGCCACCGATCCCGAGTCCATGTGTTCCATGGTGCCTGACGCGCACGCCCGGGGTGGCTGATTCGCGAGTGATGGACGGTGTGTTTCCCCATCATTTCGGGCCTTGACATGGAGTTACTCCCGGGTAACGATCCTCTCGCGGCGCCGCCGTCCCAAGGGTATTCCTCACGGAGAGGGGCGGCACATGACCTTACGTGTGCGCGTCAGCATGTCCATGATCCTGTTATCGATCATCTCCCTCGTCGCGGCCCCGGCCCACGCGGCGGCGCCGGGCGACGTGGTCTCCGCCCGGTCCACCACCGTCTACCTCCTGCCGGGCAAGCTCCTGGAAGTGCCGGTCAACGCCTGGCACATCCTGTACAACTCGACCTCCGCCACGGGCGCGCCCAACACCGTCTCGGGCACGCTGCTGGTGCCCAAGAGCGGTTACCCGCTGGGTGCCCGCCCCATCGTCGGGTACGCCGTCGGCACGCACGGCCTCGGCGACCAGTGCGCCCCCTCGGTCAGCATGAGCCAGGGCAAGGAGGCCGAGCTCGCGCTGGTCAGCCTGTTCCTGCTCAAGGGGTTCGCGGTGGCGATCACCGACTACGAGGGCCTCGGCACGCCCGGCAGGCACACCTACATGGCCGGGATCTCGCAGGGGCACGCCGTGCTCGACTCGATCAGGGCCGCCATCCGCGTGCCGGGATCCGGCCTGTCGGACCGGGCGCCCGTCGCCGTCATGGGCTACTCCCAGGGCGGCGCGTCGGCGGGGTGGGCCGCGCAGTTGCAGCCCGCGTACGCGCCGGAGCTCCGGCTGAAGGGCGTGGCCGCGGGCGGCGTGCCCGCCGACCTGCACGCCGTGGCCGACCACCTGGACGGCGGCCCCGACTTCGGCCTGGGCGCCGCGGCGGGCATCGGGTACGACGCCGCCTACCCCGAACTGAACCTCGACGCCGACCTGAACGCCCGGGGCCGCGCCCTGCTCGACGACGCCGCCGACGACTGCGTGGGCGACCTCGACAAGCTCGCCGGGCTCAGCTTCGCCGACCTGAGCCCCGTCGACCTGCTCAACCAGCCCAAGTGGCTGGCGCGGCTCGGCGAGAACCGCCTCGGCGCGATCGCGCCGAAGGTGCCGATGTTCCTCTACCACGCGCGCGGCGACCAGATCATCCCGCTGGCGGTGGGATCCACACTGCGCTCGGAGTACTGCCGGGCCGGAGTGAAAGTGCGCTGGACCACCCTGCCCGCGCCCGATCACGTCACGGGGGCCGTCGAGGGAGGGCCGCTGGCCATCGAGTGGCTGGCCCTGCGCATCCTCGGCCTGCCCGCCTCCGGCAACTGCTGAGCTCGGCCGCCGGCCGGGCCCCCGCCATGGCCCGGCCGGCGGCTGGCATGATGCAGGTATGACTGAGCTGAACGGGCTTTCCATCGCCATCCTTGGCGGCACCGGTGACCAAGGGAAGGGGCTGGCGCGGCGGTTCGCGCTGGCGGGGCACCAGGTGCTCATCGGCTCGCGCAGCGCGCAGCGCGCCCAAGAGGCGGCCGACTCGATCGGCGCGGGCGCGGGCGGGGGCGAGAACGCCGACGTCGCGGCCCGTGCCGACATCGTGATCGTGGCGGTGCCGTACGAGGGGCACAAGGCGCTGCTGGAGTCGTTGCGCGGCGAGCTGGCCGGGAAGATCGTGATCGACTGCGTGAACCCGCTCGGGTTCGACAAACAGGGCGCCTACGCGCTGCCCGTCGAGGAGGGCAGCGCGGCGCAGCAGGCCGCGGCGGTGCTGCCCGACAGCCGGGTGGTGGCGGCCTTCCACCATGTGTCGGCCGTGGTGCTCATGGACCCGGCGGTCGACAAGGTCGACCTCGACGTGCTGGTGCTCGGCGACGACCGGGAGGCGACCGACACGGTGCGGGCGCTGGCCGAGGCGATCCCGGGGGTGCGGGGCGTGTACGGCGGGCGGCTGCGCAACGCGCACCAGGTCGAGGCGCTCACCGCCAACATCATCTCCGTCAACCGCCGCTACAAGGCCCACGCGGGGCTGCGCATCACCGACATCTGAGGTTGGGGCACCTGAGGCACTTGGGGCATCTGAGGCATTTGGGTATTTGAGGCTATTGAGGCACCTGGGGCATCTATGGCGCGCAACCGGCCTCCTCGGCTCGGCAGGCGCCTGCAACAGGGCCTCCCCGTCCTCGGCGGGCGCCTGCTACGGGCCTCTGCGGCTTGGCGGGCGGCTGCTACAGCCAGCCGGCGTCCTCGGCGATGCGGATGGCGTCGATCTTGTTGCGGGCGCCGGTCTTGGTGATGGCGCCGGTCAGGTAGTTGCGTACCGTGCCGGGCGACAGGTGCAGGCGGGCGGCGATCTCCTCGGCCGCCTCGGCCGCCGCGCCCTGCCGCAGCACGGTCGCCTCGCGTGGCGTCAGCGGGCTCTCGCCGTACTCCATCGCCGAGGAGACCAGCTCGGCGTCCAGCACGCGCAGCCCGGCGGCGGTACGCCTGATCGCATCGGCCAGCCGGTCGCCGGGGGCGTCCTTGACCAGGAACGCCTCGATGCCCGCCGCCAGCGCCCTGCGCACGTGGCCCGGCTGGCCCATGGCCGTGAGCACCAGGATCCGGCAGGACGGCAGGCGCTCGCGCAGCGTGGCGGCGGCGGTGATGCCGTCGAGGACGGGCAGGTCGATGTCCACGACCGCGACGTCGGGCCGGACCTCCATGGCCGAGGGCACGATCTCGTCGCCCCGGGTGACCTCCGCGACCACCTCGATGTCGGGTTCGAGGCGGAGCAGGGCGGTGAGGGCGGCGCGGATCATGTGCATGTCCTCCGCCAGGAGCACCCTGATCACGCGGCCACCTCCATGGCCAGCAGGAAGCCGCCGGCGCCGGTCGGCGCGGCGGCGCACGAGCCGCCCGCCTGGGCGGCCCGCTCCGCCAGCCCCGTGAGACCGCCGCCCGCGGGGCCTGCCTCGGGGGCGGCGCCGTCGTTGGCGACCTCCAACCGTAGCCGCCCGCCGTGCAGCGACGTGGTGATCGTGCAGGTCGTGGCCCTGCTGTGGCGCAGCACGTTGGTGACGGCCTCGCGCACCGCCCAGGCCAGCGCCTCCTCGGAACGTCTCGGCAGCGGCGTGTCGGCCAGGTGGGCCTGCGCGCCGACGCCCGACGACTCCAGCAGCGCCATCGCCCTGTTGACCTCGCCGGCCAGCGACATCGCCCGATAGCCCCTGGCGACCTGCCGGACGTCCTGGGCCGCCTCCCTGGCCACCTGCACCAGCTCGCCCACCTCGGAGCGGGCCGAGGCGGGGTCGCGCTCCATGAGGCGGGCGGCCAGGTCGCCCTTGAGCGCGATCGCGGTCAGGCTGCGCCCGAGCCCGTCGTGCAGGTCACGGGAGATCCGCAGCCGCTCCTTGAGCACCGCCGCGTCCGCCAGCTCGGCCCTGGCCTCCTCCAGCTCGGCCGTCACGCGGACGAAGCGCACCAGGGCGTAGATCATCGCACTCGTCGTGGGCACGGTGGCCAAGTAGAAGAAGGTGAGCACAGAGCCTTGCAGGCCGAACATCATGGACAGGCCGATGCCCTCGTACACCATCATCAGCCCCACCAGCGCGCCGCCCCAGCCCAGCGGCAGGAACACCAGCACCGTCCCGGCCAGCAGCGGCGCGGTCACCCCCGACATGCCGCCCGGCAGGAGGACGTCGGGCAGGTAGGTGGCGACCGCCTGGAGCACGAGCGTGGCAGGGAAGCGGGGCGGCCGCTCGCCGCGCAGCCCCGCCCGCATGTTGAGATAGTGGGTGCCGACGACCGCGACTATCGCGGGCACGGCCATCAGGCCCCAGAACGTGTCCTGCACGAAGTACGTCAGCGCGACCATCGTGTAGACGACGGAGACGGCCGTGATGAGGCCGCCGGCGAGCCTTCTGGCGGAGGAGGAGACCACGGCCACGATTATGACCTGCGCGGTTCCCAGCGGAACCACCGCAGGGCGACCAGCCCCACGACCGCCCAGACGGCCAGGTTCAGGGCGGGCAGCGCCGCCTCCCCGGTCCTGACGGCGTGCACCACGGCCGAGGTGGGCAGCAGGTCGAGCGCCGCCTGCAGCCACGACGGCAGCGGGATCGGGCCCATCGCGCCGGCGGCGACCCCGGCCGCCAGGAAGACGGGCATGGTGAACGCGGCCGCCAGTTCCGTGCGCGGGATCACGGCCGTGTAGGCGGCGCCGAGCAGGGACGACACCACCGCGCCCGCGACGGCGGCCCCCGCGAACAGCAGCGGGTTCTGCGGCAGCGCGACGCCCGCCAGCCGCACGGCCACCGCGCACACCGCGATCAGCACCACCGTCTGCGTGGCCGTGCTCGCGATCTGGCCGAGCAGGATCTGGGCGTCGGTCAGACGGCCGGCCCGCAGCCGCTTGAGGACGAGCTGGTCGCGGCGCGTGGTGAGGGTGACCACGATGTTCATGAACGCGGTGATCGACAGCAGGATCGCCAGCGAGCCCTGGAAGATCGCCGCGGCGGCGGAAGGGCTGACGACCTGCCGCATGAGCAGCGGCATCCCCACGGCCAGCCCGACGGGCGTGACCACCGAGGCGAACAACATGGGCTTGTCGCGCCAGAACAGGCGCGTGCCGAGGCGGTAGGTGGCGGTCAGGCTCATCGCACGCTCCCGAGGAAGAGGTCTTCGAGGGTGGCGGGGCGGACCTCCAGGCCCGCCAGCCGCAGGCCACGCCCGGCCGCCCAGGTCAGCAGCGTCTGCGCGGCCAGGTCAGGGTCCTGGGCCTGGCAGATCGCCTGGTCGCCGTCCACGGTGACGGGCAGCGGCAGGTCGGCAGGGTCGACGTGGGCGGGCAGCCGGAAGGTCACGCGTCCGCTCTGCGCCGCGAGCGTCTCGGCCATCCCGCCGGAGGCCACGATCGTCCCCGCGTCCATGATCGCCATGGTGGAGGCCAGGCGCTGGGCCTCGTCCAGGTAGTGGGTGGTGAGCAGGATCGTGGTGCCCTGCCCGGCCAGGTCGCGGATGACGGCCCACGTCCTGGCGCGGGCCTCGGGGTCCATGCCGGTGGTCGGCTCGTCGAGGAAGAGCACCTCGGGTCGTCCGAGCAGGGCCAGCGCCAGGTCGAGCCTGCGCTTCTCGCCGCCGGAGAGCTGGCGCACCCGGGTGCCGGACTTGGCCGTCAGCCCTGCCAGCTCCAGCGCCTCGTCGCGGGGGCGGGGCGCGGCGGTGAAGTCGCGCCAGGTGTCGACGGTCTGGGCGACCGTCAGGTCGGGGAAGAACCCGGCCTCCTGCAGCATGATTCCCACGCGCTGCCTGACGGCCGCGCGGTCGGCGACGGGGTCGAGGCCGAGCACGCGCACGGAGCCCTTGTCGGCCCGCTGGAAGCCCGCCAGCACCTCGATCGTCGTGGTCTTGCCCGCGCCGTTCCTGCCGAGCAACGCGAAGATCTCCCCTTGCGCCACCTCGAACGAGATGCCCTTCACCGCCTCGAACCCCTGGTGGCTCTTGCCGAGCCCGCTCACTTCAATCGTTTTCATGCCTTCCACTGTCGTGGCGGGCGATCTCCGGCGACAGTGAAGAATTCACGACTTCCTGGAGAGCTTGAGCAGCGCGTCCGTGACGCCCTCGGGGTCGATGAGCTGGTGCAGGTGGAGCCCCGGCACGCGGGTCACCGGCCAGCCGCGCCCGGTCGCCTGCTCGGCCACCCCGTCGTACGGCGGGCCGAACCACAGGAACGAGCACCGGACGTCGTCCCACCCGGCGGGCACCGGGATGGGCTGGGTGTAGAAGCCGAGCGGCAGCCGCGGTTGCTCGCCCGCCACCCGCACCCGCATCGCGGGGTCGGGCAGCATGGCCACCACGTCCTCCTCGTCCCACCAGTCCGTCCAGCGCGGCAGCACCCCGTCGGGGCCCGCCAGGCCGCGCAGGAACGGCAGGAACGTCTCCTCGGCGGCCTTGATCAGCCCGGCGCGCGGCGGCAGGTGCGCGTCGGCGAACACGCACGCCACCACCTTGTCGCCCAGCCCCTCCTTGATCAGCGGCAGGAACAGCCCGGCGTTGCTGTGCGCGACCAGCACGACGGAGGTGCCGGGGGTGGCCTCGCGCACCGCGGCCACCACCCGCTGCCAGTGCGGCGGATCGCCGGCCGCCACACCGGTCAGGTCTGGCACCACGGCCGCGAACCCGCGGCGCTCCAGCGACTCGGCGACGGGCGTCCAGGTCGACGGCCCCACGGAGGGGCTGTGCACGAGTACGAAGGTCGTCTCCATCCCTCCACCCTGTCAGACGAAGAGGGGGCGACGAGACACCGAACGGGCCGATCCATCGTAGACCGCCCAGGCCGCGGCCAGGTTGTTCACCGCTCGCGAAAGCTCCTGCTCGGAGAACAGGAAGTGCAGCCGCATGTGGTCGGCGTGACCGCCCAGGGGGTCGAACGAGCGTCCGGGCGCCACGGCCACCCCGTGCCTGAGCGCGACCTGGGAGAAGGAGTCGGCGTCGCCGTGCGGGATCCGCACCCACAGCGTCTGGCCGCCGAGCGCCGGCTCGAACGTCCAGGCCGGCAGGTGCGCGCGCAGCTCGGCGCACAGGTGGTCGTGCCGCCGCCGCAACACGCGGACGTGCTCGGCGCGGATCTCCGGCAGGCGGCGCAGCAGGGCGACGGCGGCGAGCTGGCTGAAGACCTCGCCCCCGAGGTCGTGCACGGCCCGCAGCCTGGCCAGCCGCGACACCAGCGGCGCCGCCGCGCGGATCCAGCCCACCCGCATCCCGCCCCAGACGAGCTTGCTCATCGAGCCGACCGTGATCACGTGCTCGCCCCGGCCGAACGCGGCCAGCGGCGCCGGCGTCTCGCCCGAGAAGCACAGCTCGGCCCGGACCTCGTCGTCGATCAGCGGCACGTCGTGCTCGGCGGCCAGCGCGGCCAGCCTGCGGCGTGAGGGGTTGTCCATGACGGCGCCGTCCGGGTTGCGCAGGGTGGGCACGACGTAGGCCAGCGCGGGGCGCTCGCGCAGGTCCGCGGGACGGATGACGGCCGCCGCGTGCCGGAAGACCTCCAGAGCCCCCGGATACGCCGGCGGCTCGACCGCCACCAGGTCGCCCGGCGCGACCAGCAGCCCGGTCAGCAGCGTCAGCGCCTGCTGCCCGCCCGTCGTCACGATGATCTCCTCGGGCGTCGTCGGCAGGCCGCGCCCGGTGTAGTACGCGGCCAGCGCGGCCCGCAGCGCCTGGTTGCCCGCCGGCTGGTAACCCAGGTCGTGGACGCGGGCCAGCCGCGCGCCGGCCTCCTCGTACGCCTCGAACAGCACCTGCGGCGGGTCGAGGGGCGCGGCGCAGGTCAGGAGCAGTACCCCGTCCGGCGGGTGCAGGATGTGCTGCAGCAGCGGGTTGGCCACCACGCCGTCGGCCGTCCGCGTGGCTGGCAGGTCGAGCGGCGCCACCCGGGTGCCGCTGCCCTGGCGGCGTACCACGCGGCCGTCCTGTTGCAGCAGGTCGTAGGCGGCGACCACGGTGCCCCGGCCCACGGCCAGACGTCTGGCCAGCACGCGGTCCGGTGGGAGCGGCTCGTCGGAGGCCAGCACGCCGTCGTCGATCAGCGCCCGCAGCCTGGTGGCCAGCAGCAGGTACAGCGGGCCCCGGCCCGACGCCCACCGGCCCAGCAGGTCGACCAGGTCGTCAAGATTGGCTCCAGCCATGGACCAATTCTGCCGCATTGGCTCTGACCCCGGAGCCCGCTGCGGGACATCCTTGACTCATGAACCCCGAAACGAGGGTCGTGCACATCCCCCTGCCGGCCGTCGAGGACAGCAGGCCGATGTCCGTGCCCATCTACCAGACGTCCGGATTCATCTTCGACGACCCCGCCGTGATGGGCGACGCGATGGGGCGTCCCGACGGCGCGTTCGTGTACGGCCGCTACACCAACCCCACCGTCCGCGCGCTGGAGTCGGCCGTCTCTGGGCTCGAAGGAGGCGCCCACGGGCTGGCCACCGGGTCGGGTATGGGCGCGATCAACACCGTGCTGCTCGGACTGCTCAAGCCCGGCGACCACCTGGTGGCCCAGCGCTCCCTCTACGGCGGGACGGCCGCGATGATCAACGACCTGGTGGACAGGTTCGGGATCACGGTCACGTACGTGCCGGAGAACGAGCCCGACGCGCTGCGCGCCGCCGTGCGGACCGAGACGCGGCTGGTCTACCTCGAGACGATCAGCAACCCGATGACGCTCGTGGCCGACCTGCCCGGAATGTGCGCCGTGGCCAGCGAGCTGGGAATCCTGTCGGTGGTGGACAACACCTTCGCCACGCCCCTGCTGTGCCGGCCGCTGGAGCACGGCGCGGACATCGTCCTCCACTCCACCACCAAATACCTGTCAGGACACACCGACATCGTCGGCGGGCTCGCCGTCTTCGCCGACCCGGCGCTCTACCAGAAGGTCTGGCACTTCGCGATCGAGCTGGGGGCCTCGGCGGAGCCGTTCACGTCGTGGCTGACGCTGCGCGGGCTGCAGACACTGGCGCTGCGCATGGAACGCCACTGCTCCAACACCGAATACCTGGCCACCCGGCTGGCCGCGCACCCGGCGGTGACCGCCGTCCACTGGGCGGGGCTCCCCTCCCACCCGTCCTACGAGCTCGGACGCAAGCTGCTGTCCGGGTTCGGCGGGGTGTTCTCCTTCGACCTGGCCGGCGGGCGGGCGGCGGGGGAGCGGTTCATGGGCGCCGTACGCCTGGCACACCTGGCGCCCTCCCTGGGCGGCGTCACGACCCACGTGCTGCACCCCGCGACGACCTCCCACCGTTCGCTCAGCGTGGAAGAGTTGTCACGCAGCGGCATCGGCGAGGGAACCGTGCGCATCGCCGTGGGCATCGAGCATCCCGAGGACCTGTGGGCCGACGTGCTCCAGGCCCTGTCGTAGCCTTTGTCCGATCCAAGGGGGAAAACGTTGACCACCGTCACCTATGACGACGTGCTGGCCGCCGCCGGGCGGATCTCCGGGCTCGCGCTGCGCACACCCGTGCTGGAGGTCTCTCCCGGGGTGTACTTCAAGCTGGAGACGCTGCAGCACTCCGGGTCCTTCAAGGTGCGCGGGGCCTTCAACCGCATCCTGTCCGCCGGAGAGCTGCCCGGCAGCGGGGTCATCGCCGCCAGCGGCGGCAACCACGGGCTGGCCGTGGCGTACGCGGCCAGGGAGCTCGGAGCGCGGGCCGAGATCTTCGTGCCCGAGGTGACCAGCCCGGTCAAGGTGGCGGGGCTCGAAGCCCTCGGGGCGCACATCACGCAGACCGGGGCCATCTACTCCGACGCCGCCGAGGCCGCCGCCAAACGGGCCGCCGAGACCGGGGCCCTGGTCGTGCACGCCTACGACCAGGGCGAGGTCGTGGCCGGGCAGGGCACGGTCGGGCTGGAGATCATGGAACAGACCGGGGGCGTCGACACCATCCTCGTGGCCGTCGGCGGGGGCGGCCTGGCCGCGGGCGTCACCATCGGCTCATCCGCCGCGCGGATCGTCGCCGTGGAGCCGGAAGGCATCCCGACGCTGCACGACGCGCTGCGGGCGGGGCGTCCCGTGCCCGTCCCCGTGCGCGGGGTGGCCGCCGACGCCCTCGGGGCCACGCAGCTCGGGCGCGTCGCCTTCGAGGTGCTTTCGTCGTCTCGGGTGTCCAGCGTGCTGGTCGGCGACGAGGCGATCGTGGCGGCCCGGCGGGAGTTGTGGCGGCGGCATCGGGTGGCGGTGGAGCACGCGGGGGCCACTGCGTACGCGGCGTTGTCGTCCGGGGGGTACCGGGCGGAGGCGGGGGAGCGGGTGGCGGTCGTGCTCTGCGGCGCCAACACCGACCCCGCCACCCTCGCCATCGGCTGAACGAGGGCCACCGGCTTCATCCGGCCCCGCCTGGTTCCCGTCGCCGTGCGTCCCGACTCATCCACCGCCCCTGGCCTCCGGTCTCTGGACCATCGGCCTCCGGGCATCGGACGTAACGGGCCGTCGGGGTGTCGGAGGGCCGGTGGCCGGGGTGGGGTGTGGGAGCGGTGGGGACCGGGTTCGGGCACTCGCAGGGGGTGGGTCAGGTGCTGTAGGTGTGTTCGGGGGCCGGGAAAGCCCCTGAGGTCACGTCGGCCGCGAAGGCCCGGACCGCGCGGTCCATTTCATTGGCAAGATCGGCGTACTGCTTGACGAACTTGGCCGGACGCGGCGTGAGCCCCATCAGGTCCTGCCACACCAGCACCTGCGCATCCGTCGCCGCCCCGGCCCCGATGCCGATCGTCGGGATCGCCAGCGAGGTCGTCACCCGCTGTGCCAGCTCGGCGGGCACGCACTCCAGCACCACCGAGAACGCCCCGGCCCGCTCCAGGTCCTTGGCGTCCGACATGAGCTCCTCGCCCGACTGCCCCCGCCCCTGTACGCGATAACCGCCCAGGACGTTGACCGACTGCGGGGTCAGCCCGAGGTGGGCCATGACGGGCACGCCCGCCGCCACCAGCGCCTCCACCTGCGGCAGAACCCGGCGTCCGCCCTCCAGTTTGACCGCGTGCGCCCCCGCCTCCTTCATGAACCGCGCCGCCGACTCCAGCGCCTGCTGGGGCGAGGACTGGTACGAACCGAACGGCAGGTCCGCGACCACGAGCGCGCGCGACGAGCCGCGAACGACGGCCGCCGTAAGGGGCAACAGGTCGTCCACCGTGACGGGCAGCGTGGAATCGTAGCCGTAGACGACCATGGCCGCGGAGTCGCCCACCAGCAGCACGGGGATGCCCGCCTGATCGAACACCCTGGCCGTCATCACGTCGTAGGCCGTGACCATGGGCCACCGCTCTCCGCGTTCCTTGGCCGCCAGCAGATCGCGAACCGTGACCCGCCGACCTGAGATCCCGCCGTACAGCATGTTTGAAGAGGACATGCGTAGCACCTCCAGAACGTCTCGAGGCGCCCTGTTTGCGTCCCCGGACTCACTCCGATGATGTCACGCGCCCGCCCATTCAGGCTCGGGGCGGCAGAGCTGACCGGTTTGGGCGCCGGCTGTAACGGAGGCCACAGGCTCGACACGGGCCGGTCCAGGCGTCGCAGACGCGCCACCGACCTGCCGCTCGCCGACCCCGGGCAGGACGGGAACGGGCGACCCGACGCGAGGAGGCGAGCGCCGGCGTGCCTGGTGCTCGCTCTTCTGGTGGGCGTGGTCCGTGGTGCGGGAGGCGGCCCGGGGCACGGCCGAGCGGCTTGGGCCGAGGCGGGGACGCGCTGGGAGAATCCCTCGGCGAGGAACCGCCAACCAGCGGTCGCCAGCGAGGAGCCGCCAGCGAACGGGCATCGGCCGGCGATCGCCGATCGGGAACCGTCCGCCAGGAACCACCGGGGGAGACGGTCGGGGAGGAAACCTCCGGTGAGGAAGCGTCAGAGAGAAGCCTTCGGGGCGAAACCCGCAGGAAGAAAACCTGTGGCGAAACTGTCGGTGCCTCTTGCCAGAATCAACCCGGAGGTAACACACACCATGGCTCTCGACCCCTACCGACGACTGCTCAAAATTCCGGGCGTCCCCACCCTGCTGTTAGTGGGGTTGCTGGCCCGGGTTCCGACCACGGCCACGGGCATGGCGCTGACCCTGCACGTCGCCGAGATGCTCGACCTGGGCTACACCAAGGCGGGGCTGATCACGCTCGCCAGCACCGTCGGCATGGCGATCGGTTCGCCGTTGTCGGGAAGGTTCGTCGACAAGTACGGCCTGCGTCCCGTGGTCACCGTGACCACGGCCGCGCAGGCCGCATTCTGGGCGTGCGCGTGGGCGTTGCCGTTCCCCGTCCTGGTGGGGACGGCGGCGCTGGCGGGGCTGCTGGGGCTGCCGGTGTTCAGCGTGACGAGGCAGTGCCTGGCAGCCCTGGTGCCGGAGGCTCAGCGGCGCAGCGCGTTCGCGTTGGACTCCATGCTGGTCGAGCTGTCCTACATGACCGGCCCGGCGCTGGCGGTGGCGGGCCTGACGACGCTCGGCAGCGGCATCACCATGACGGTCATCGGGGTCGGCATGACGGTCGCGGGCGTGGGCCTGATCGTCCTCAACCCGCCCACCCGGTCGGCCGCCGAGTTGGAGGAGCAGGCGGAGCGGGCGACGCCGCGGCGGCAGTGGCTGACGCCCGCGTTCGTGGCGCTGCTCGGCACGACGGCGGCGGCCACGTTCGTGCTGACGGCGACCGAGCTCTCCCTCGTGGCCACCATGGACCACACCGGCCAGACCGCGTGGATCGGCCTGGCGGTCGGCATCTGGTGTGTGTTCTCGCTGGTCGGCGGGTTCGTGTATGGCGGCCTCTCGCGTGGCATGTCGCCCTTGGTGCTCATCGCCGGCATGGGCCTGCTGACCATCCCCGTGGGCCTGGTGGGCGAAGACTGGCACTGGCTGGTCCTGGCCCTGTTGCCCGCCGGTCTGCTCTGCGCCCCGGCTCTGTCGTCCACGGTCGACGTCCTCAGCCGCTGGGTGCCCTCCGGGGCCAGGGGCGAGGCGATGGGCTTCCACGGCACGGCCCTCCTGATCGGCGGTGCCATCTCGGCCCCCATCGCCGGAGCCGTCATCGACGGGAGCGGCCCGGAGTGGGCGTTCGTCGTGGCGGGCCTGGTGGGCGTGGTCATGGTCCTGGTCGCCGCCCCGTTCTGGCGCCGCCGCCCCGCCCCCGCGCCCGCCCGCCTGGAGACGGCAGCCGCGCTGGACGAACATGCCGCCAGCGCGCCCGCCGTGGCGGAGCAGGTCGTGCGAGCCGAGGCCATGATGGGGGCGGAGACGGCTACGCGCGCCAAGGGAGCTGAGCCCGTCATGGGGTCCGAGGTGCCCGCATTCGGCGAGAGTGCGCTCGCTCTCGGGGACGGCGAGGCGAGTGCGCGTGGGGGCGCGGCGGTCCTTGCCGAGATGGAGACCAAACCGCAGGAATCAGTCAACTAGCCCAGTTCCGTGACGCGACGCACGCGCCGACGTCGGACTCTCCTCCGCTGGTGACCGCAGAGGAGGTCCGGCACGGGGGCCGGCGCGGGCGTCGCGCCCATCGGTGAAGCTGCGTTGACGACGGGTTGGTTCCGCGTCCCCCTGATGGTGGTGGGCCGGGACGCGGTAGGTCCGGACGATGTGCGTCCTGCCCGCGTTCGGTGGGCCGGCGTCTTCGTGGCGGGCGAAGTGGCGCGGTGACGCATCGAGGGCGGATTGCGGGGGCGTCCGTCTGGGCTGTGGTCCTGGGGGGACGCCACCCGCCGAGGTGCATGGTGCTTGCCCATTTGGCCTTATCTGTTCTGGTTTGCGGCTGCCAGGATCGGCGGTCGTGCCCGCAGCGGCGCATCCACATCTGGGCGTTGAGCGAGGGGGAGCCGTCGAGCGCCTCGTGATGGGGCGTACGGGTGAGGCTCGCCTCATGGGTGTCTTGGCGGTGTATGGGCTGGTCTGGGAGTGTTTACCTGGTGTTTACGAAACGGGACCGTTGCGTATCGGAATGCCTTGCGATACGGTGTCGTTGCGAAACTTAAGCGTATCGAAATTAAGGACCTTTCATGGACCCGAACACGGGACATCCACGCCGGTGGACCATCCTCGGCGTTCTGGTCTTCAGCCTCCTGGCGGTCGTGCTCGACAACACGATCCTCAACGTGGCGATGAAGACCATCGCCGACAAGACAGTCGGTTTGGGCGCGACGCAGAGTCAGCTCGAATGGGCGATCAACTCCTACACGCTCGTCTTCGCCGGCCTGCTGTTCACGTTCGGCGTGATCGGTGACCGGACGGGGCGCAAGCGGATGTTGTTCATCGGCATGGCGCTGTTCGGCCTGGCCTCGCTGGCCAGCGCCTACTCGCAGGATCCGACGCAGTTGATCCTGGCGAGGGCGGCGATGGGCATCGGCGGGGCGGCGATCATGCCGGCGACGCTGGCCATCATCTCGAACGTCTTCCCACCCGGCGAGCGCGGCAAGGCGATCGGCGTGTGGGCCGGTGGCGTGGGGCTCGCGGTGGCCATCGGGCCGATCACGGGCGGCCTGCTGATCGAGCACTTCTGGTGGGGCTCGGTCTTCCTGATCAACGTGCCGATCGTGGTGATCAGCATGATCCTCATCGCGACCATCGTGCCGGAATCGCGTGACCCGAAGCCGTCCAAGCTGGACCCGGTCGGCGTGATCCTGTCGATCATCGGCCTGGTGGCCATCGTGTACGGGATCATCCGCGGCGGCGAGCTGGCCACGGTGGCGAGCGCGGAGGTGCTGGTGCCCACGGTGATCGGCCTGGTGGTGCTGGGCCTGTTCGTGTGGTGGGAGCGGCGCATCGACCACCCGGTCTTCGACGTGCGCAGTTTCTCCAACGTCCGCTTCAGCTCGGCCATCGGCATGATGGGCATCGTCTTCTTCGCGATGATGGGCGGGATGTTCTTCCTGACGTTCTACCTGCAGATCGTGCTGGGCTTCACGCCGATACAGGCGGGCGCGCTGATGATCCCGTTCGCCGCCGCGCAGCTCATCTTCGCGCCGCTCAGCCAGCGGGTGAACGAGCGGTTCGGCGCCAAGCTGTCGGCCACCGTGAGCATGCTCGTGGTGACGGCGGCCCTGGGCAGCTACGCGTTCCTGGACCAGAACACGCCCATCTGGCTGATCGAGGTGATCTTCTTCGTCCAGGGTGCCGCGATGGCGAACATCATGCCGCCCGCCACCACGGCTATCATGGAGTCGCTGCCCAGGGAGAAGGCAGGGGTCGGATCGGCCATGAGCAACACCGTCCGTCAGGTAGCCGGCGCGCTGGGCGTGGCCGTGCTCGGCTCGGTGTTGTCGTCCAGCTACCGCGGAGAGATCGCGCCGGCGCTGGCCGGGCTGCCCTCCAACGTTCAGCACTCGGCCGGTGAGTCGATCATGGCGACGATGGGCGTCGCCCAGACGCTCGGTGAGCAGGGGCAGGCGCTGGTCAAGCCCGCGTTCACCGCGTTCGTGAACGGAATGCATGTCACGGCGCTCGTGTCGGCCGTGATCGCGCTGCTCGGCGTCGCGCTGGTGGCCAGGTGGATGCCCGGCAAAGCGCGCCCCGTGCAGCAGGCGGAATCGAAGGAACCAGCGGTAGTGTGAGGCCGCGATGACGATCCAGGAATCAGGGACTGCCCGGCCCGCGGGGCGGCCGCGCAGCGAGAAGGCGGAGAAGGCGATCATCGAGGCGACCCTCGACCTGATCGGCGATGGCATGGGCGTGTCCGAGCTGTCCATCGAGGCGATCGCGTCGAAGGCGGGGGTCGGCAAGACGACGATCTACCGGCGCTGGTCCAGCAAAGAGGACCTCATCGTGGACGCCCTGTCCACGCTCAAGGCGCCGTTGCCGCCGCTCACCGGGGTGTCGGTGCGCGACGACCTGATCAGCCTGCTGGACGCCATGCGCAAAGAGGCGGGCAACCGGCGCAACCGCTGCGTGATGAACATCGCGATGAACGAGGCCGACCGCTACCCCCGGCTGATGGAGCGCTTCATGAAGCGGGCCGTCGAGCCGCGCAAGGAGGCGCTGCGGTCCGTGATCGAACGCGGCATCGCCACCGGCGAGCTGAGGGCCGACCTGGGCGTCGACATGTGCGTGGCGGTTCTGTCCGGGGCCATGCTGTGGCACACCAAGTGGGGGCCGGCCGGCGATCTCCCGTCGGATCTGGCCGAACGCGTGGTGGACGCGGCCCTGGAGGGGCTGGCTCCCTGACCCTGGATGTCCTTCACTGAGGGAGGTGCCCTGCGGGGTGCCTCCCTCAGTGCGCGTTGCGGGCGCGGACGGCTGGGCGGAGGACAGCGACTTCGTGTTCCGTTCCTCGACGGCGTCGAGCAGTTGATCGCGCGGCGCGAGAGGATGACCCCGAGTGGCTGTCCGGCTCGGTAGGCTGGTCGTACGGTTTTCCGTACACCGCACGGGAAGGTCTACGCATGTCGATCTGGCTGCGCGAGGATGGCCCGGCGCGCAAGCCGCGGCTGTCGCGCGAACGCATCGTCGAGGCCGCCGTCGCTCTGCTCGACGCCGAGGGCCAGGCAGGCTTGTCCATGCGGGCGCTGGCCGCCCGGCTGCGGGCCGGGACGATGTCGCTTTACGAGTACGTCCAGAGCAAGGAGGACGTCCTCGACCTGGCACTCGACACGGTCATCGGCGAGATCGAACCCGCGGGGCCGGGCCCGTGGCGCGAGGTCCTGGTCAGGCAGCTCACGCAGAACAGGCAGGTCATGCGCCGCCACCCCTGGGTGCCCGCGCTCACCGCCACCCGCCCCCTGCTCGGCCCCAACGCGCTCGACCGCTCCCGCCGCGTCCACACCGCTCTGGCCGGGGCCGGGCTCAGCGGCTTCGAGCTGAGCGCCGCCGTCGGAGCCGTCACCTACTACGTGAACGGGTACGTCGCCGCGGAGAACGCCTGGTGGGCCACCATCCGCACCCCCGAAGCCGACGCCGAGATCCGCGAACGGGTCTACCGGCACCTGCGCGAGCACGTCACGGAGCTCGCCACGCTCTCCCAGGTCGAGTACGGCGACTTCGACGGCGCGTTCCTGCTCGGGCTCGACCTCATCCTCGACGGCATCCAGGCCCGGCTTCCGGCGAAGGGCTGACACCACCGGGGTGCGCCCAGCGCCGCGCTCGCCACCTGGTGCCGTCCCGCGAGAAATTCCCAGGCCGGCCATGAATTTCCGTTCAGAACGTCAGCACTTTTTGACGAACGTGATGTGCGTGACGCCGAATCCGGCGTGCCCGACCTTCTTCCTGCCCTTGGTCCCGGCGTTCACGGAGATGCACGCCAGCGTGCCGAATTTTGGCGGCTTCTGGCCTGCGGCGCCCATCACCTTGAACGACCGCCGCTGTTTGCAGTGGTTGTTGAAATAGAAGGTGGTGCTGACAATGCCCGTCTTGTAGGACACGTTGAACTTCTTGCCCTTGGGAGACGTGCACTTGGAGCCCTTGTCGACCAGGATTTCCGGAGCATCGGGCGGATCGCTCGGTGTGGGCGAGGGTATGGCCGTCGGCGGAGCCGACGGGGTCGGCTCCGCGGCGGCGGGAGATGTCGATGTCGTGATGACTCCCAGGGCGATTACCAGCGCCCCCAGGTATCGATGATTCCGCATCTACTCTCTCTCTGTGCATCCGAATTTGCCGATAATGCGGCTTGCGAGATTTCAAAGTATCGACATTCCATACAAAATCCATACAAATTATCTATATCGGCGAACGTTTTACCTGAATCCATGGCGTGATTTCGTCTGGTCATTTCCCGGTTCAATTCCCTGGACCTGGATGAGCAGGGCGGTGATGTTGTCGTGGCCGCCGGCGTCGAGTGCGGTTCCGACCAGATTCCTGGCGTCCTGCAGGAGGTCGCCGTGACCCGGGCGCAGGGCGGGGGCGGGCGGGAGGTGGCGCCAGAGCCCGTCGGTGCACAGCAGCAGGCGGCCCGGGCCTCGGGGGCGGTAGCTGCGGATGCGGGGCTCCGGGGCCTGCGCGTCCGCGCCCAGCCAGGCCGACAGGGCGTCGTGGGCGCCGGTGTCGTCCTCGGTCAGGGCCATCGCGGTGCCCTCGTCGGGCAGCCAGTACGCGCGGCTGTCCCCGATCCAGCAGGCCCAGATGCCATCCTGGCCGGCGATGGCCGCCACGTAGGTACAGGCCGGAGCGGCGCGCACCGACGTGGCCAGGGCGGCGACCGCGCGGGCCGCCCGGATGGCGGACTGCGTGAGGGCGTCTTCCGGCAGGACGTCCGCGCGCAGGGCCGAGGCCAGGGCCGACGTACCCGTCTCCGCCGCCACCTGGGCCGCCCGCTCGGGGCGTGGGGACATGGAGATGCCGTCGCACACCACCCCGATCGTCCACGTCCTCGCGGTGGCCAGCGCCATCGCGTCGGCGTTGCGCCCACGGCGCTTGCCCCGGTCGCTGACCCCGGCCCCGAGCATGTGGCCTGGACCGCAGTTTGCCGTGGATTGTCCGGGCACGGGTGGGTGGGCGGTGTGCTGGTCGGCCATGCGCCGGCCGGACGCCGTCGGTCGTTCGGTCGTGGGCGGGTCGGATGGGGTGGTGGGGCTGGTCAGCGTGATTTCCAGATGGGCGCGGAAGTCCGGTTGCTCAGCGCCACAGTCCCAGCAGAAGCCGTCGGGGGCCACCGTCCCGCCGCACGAAAGGCAGTCTGTCAGCATCCGGCGGTAGCTTAGCCCGCAGCGACGCGGGGAGGACGGGCGATGGAGAGCATGACGATGGAGTTGCTGGCTGCGGCGCGAGAGGGAGACCAGGACGCCTTCGGCCGGCTCGTGGGGCCGTTGCGGGGGGAGTTGCGCGCGCATTGTTACCGGATGCTCGGCTCCTTCCACGACGCCGACGACGCCGTCCAGGAGACGCTGGATCGTGCCTGGCGCAACCTGGAGAGGTTCGAGGATCGGGGGTCGATCCGGCCATGGCTGTATAAGATCGCCACCAATCGTTCCCTGACCCTCATCGAACGCCGGGCCCGGCGCGAACTGCCCGCCGACCTCAGCGGGCCGTCGGCGGAGGTGGCGTGGCTGGAGCCGTACCCGGATCGGCTGATGAGCTGGACGGCGGAGCTGTCGCCCGAGGCCAGGGCCGTGGCGCGGGAGAGCGTGGAGCTGGCGTTCGTGGTGGCGCTGCAGCACCTGTCGGCCCAGCAGCGGGCCGTGCTGCTGCTGCGCGACGTCCTCGGCTACGCCGCCCGCGAGGCCGCCGACCTGCTGGAGACCACGGTCGCGGCGGTCAACAGCGCGCTCCAGCGGGCCAGGAAGTCCCTGGACGACCTGCTTCCCGAGACGACTCGGCCGGACGAGGCCGAGCAGCGGGAGCTGGCGCGGCGGTATGCGAGCGCCTGGGAGGCCGGCGACGTCGAGGCCATCGTGGCGATGCTGACCGAGGACGCGAAGTTCTCGATGCCGCCGCTGACCGCCTGGTACGCGGGCCACGACGCCATCCGCGCCTTCCTGCTCGACGGGCCGCTACGGCACCGCTGGCGGTTCCTGCCCACGCGGGCGAACGGCCAGCTCGCCTTCGGCACCTACATGTGGGACGACGACCGCGCCGCCTTCCTCCCGGCCGGGGTGGACGTGCTCGTCGTGCGCGGCATGCGGGTCGCGGAGGTGGTGTCGTTCCTGGACGCCGATTTCGGCGCGTTCGCACTTCCCGCGATGATTTCCGGCGACGGCCCGGGTTCTACCCCTGACGGAGGCAACTGACCCGGAAGGAACCGTGCCATGCCGACCAACGACGAGCAGATCCGCGCCCTGATCGAGAGCTGGGCCGAGGCGGTGCACCTCGGCGACCTGGAGACCGTCGCCGCCGAGCACGCCGAGGACATCGTCATGTACGACGTGCCCGAGAACGTCCACGGCATCGAGGCGTACCGGAAGGCATGGCCGCCCTTCTTCACCTGGCAGGCCGACGGGGCGGTGTTCGAGATCGAGTCCCTTGACGTCACCGCCGGTGAGGACGTCGCCTTCGCCCATGCCCTGCTGCGCTGCGGCATGCCCGAGGACGTGGCCAGGAACCGGATGCGGCTGACGCTCGGCCTGCGCAAGGAGGGCGGGCGGTGGGTCGTCGCGCACGAGCACCACTCGTTCCCCCTCACCGACGACGGGACCTTCGTTGAGGAGGGAGAAGGGAACGGGGAGCGGGAGGTGCGGCGGAGCGGCGCCTGGTGATGATCCACCAGCACCTCTCGGTTCCGTACGACCTGGACACGGGCGTCGTGAGGAGCGACCTGCGCCCGTAACGGGCCTCGGGGCACGGTTCCCGGCCGGCAACCCCCACAGGGTTGTCTATCGGGGCTGTCCGAGGGCGGTGTCGAGCAGGGTGTCGAGTGCCTGTTGCGTCGCCCGCAGCCGTTCGATCGACTCCGTGATGCGCCGCCGCTCCCGCCGCAGACTGGACAGCATGGTGGGGCAGGAGCTGACCACCATCAGGTCGCCCACGTCATGGACGCACTCCAGCAGCCGGGCGATGACCGCCGTCGGCAGCCCGGCGGCGAGCATGGCGCGGATGTGGCGAACGGCCGCCACGTCCGGCTCGCCGTACTCGCGGTAGCCGTTGGGCAGCCGCTCCGGCCTGAGCAGCCCCTGCTCTTCGTAGTACCGCAGCAGCCGCCTGCTCACCCCGGTCTCCCGAGCCAGGTCGCCGATGCGCATGCCGTCCCCCTTGACCTTCACATGGATGTGACGCCCTAGCGTCGCGCGTATCACACGCAACAACGCGAAGGAGTGGATGATGCCGGGTGCGGTGATCATCGGAGCGGGGCCGGGGATCGGACGGTCGGTCGCCAGGAGGTTCGCACGCGAGGGGATGCCGATCGCCCTGGTGGCGCGTACCCGGGAAAGCCTGGAGGCCGTCCGGCTCAAGGAGGGGGCGCTCACGTACACCGCCGACGCCGCCGACGAGACGGCACTGCGCGCCGCGCTCGACGCGGCGACGGCCGAGCTGGGCACGCCCGACGTCGTCGTCTACAACGCCGCGATCGTCAGGGCCGACACCGTCGCGGAGGCGACCGTGCGCGCCCACCTTGACGCCTGGGCGGTCGACGTGGTCGGCGCGCTGATCGCCGCCGCCCATGTCGGGCCCGCGATGGCGCGGCGCGGGAGCGGCTCGTTCCTCGTGACCGGCGGGATGCCGACGCCCAAGGCGGGGTATGTCAGCCTCTCTCTCGGCAAGTCCGGCGTGCGCACGCTGGTGGAGCTGCTCGACCAGGAGTACGGACCCTCGGGCGTCCACGTGGCGAGCGTCACCGTCGACGGGCCCGTCGCGCCCGGCACCGGCTTCGACCCCGACGACATCGCCGAGCACTACTGGCGCCTGCACACCCAGCCGCGCGGGGAGTGGGAGCGGGAGGTCCTGCACAGCGGCCTCAGCGTGTGAGCTTCCAGAGCCAGCCGACGCATCGCAGCCCGAGCCGGGCGGCGACGCTCTGGGAGGAGCGGTTGCCGGCGCTCGTGCTGTAGAACAGGCGGGTTCCGGGCAGCAGATCGGCCCACACGGCGGTGGTCGCGGCGGCGTAGCCCCGGCCGCGGAACTCGGGTGCGGTCCACACGCCGGCCTCCGCCCCTTCGGGGGTTCTGCGCGCGCTGTGGCAGAGGGAGGCGACCTGCCCGTCCTCGACGATCATCGCCCATGGCGCCCCCGCCCCGCCGCCGACGAGCTCGTCCCACTCCTCCGGGGCCCAGGTGCCTGGACGCAGGGGACGGACGAGCCTGGCGTGCGCCGGATCGTCGGACCGCAGGACGCGGGCGGCGGTGTCGAACCGGATCGGCGGGCAGACCAGATAACTAGGCCCGCCGGAGACTGCCAACCCCTCGCCCAGGAGCGCGCGGCACCGCTCCAGGACGGTCGGCGGCTCCCCGAACGGAGGTGCGTGGGCGTCGTCGGCGATGAGGGCGCGCGGAGGCGGCGGGGTGTCGGTGGTGCTCGGGGTGGGTGGAAGCGGTGGGCGGTTGGTGGTGTCGAGGACGGGCGGAGGTGGCGAGGCGGCGGCGATGAGGGTGAGGAGCTGCGCGGACAGGTCGTCGGGCACGTCGGCGGCGACGGTGGCGGCCAGGCCGTCGGCGGCCACCCCGACCACCAGGGTCGGCGGGACGTCGTCATCCAAGGAGCCGGTCAGCCGCCCTCGGCCGTCGAGCCGCCAGATGACCCCCATCTCCACGCGCAGCAGGTCGGCGTCGCCGGCTGGTCGTGTCATGGTCTTTCCCTCCGGCTCGGGCAGGCCGCCGTCGGCTGGTTGTGTCATGGTCTTTCCCCGGTTCAACGGTCCGGGAAGGCTGTCGCCGGCCGGTTGTGTCATGGTCGCTCCCCCCCAAGTCACCGGTCCGTGAGGGCGTCGTCAGAGGTCAACGTGAACGCGGTGGTCGCGGCCACCCGCCCGTTCACGATCACGTCGAGCTCGCGTGGCCCGGGCGGCTCGCGGCGGGTGGTCACCGGCCGGAACGAGTGGCTCTTGCGCACGACGAACGCCGCCCCGGCCTCGTCAGCCTCCCGCTGGGCCAGGTGGAACACGCGACGCGAGCCCGGCCGCCTGACCGCGTACTTGAGCAGCAGCGGCCCAGGAGCCTCGGCCGTGACCGTGAGCGTGAAGGTCAGGTGGCCACCCACGGCCACGGTGTCGGACTCCAGGCTCAGCGCGTCGACCGAGCCGCTGCCCGGGGTGGCGCCCACCAGCGCGAGCGCCTCCGGATGGCCCGCCCGCAGCAGCCCGCGCGCGGCGTGCCGCAGCACCCGCTCGACGTGTGAGCCGCCGTCGGAACGCCAGCGGGCCAGCAGCTCGATCGCGGCCCGCGGATGGTCTTTGGCCAGGTCGTTGACATGGTTGGCGACCGAGCGGCGGACGTATTCGCTCGGGTCGTCGCGCAGCAGGTCGAGCAGGGGCAGCGTGGGGCCGGGCGTCATCAGCCAGCCCACCCGCGCGGCCCACGGCAGCCGCGGACGCGATCCCTCGGAGGCCAGGCGGCGCAGGTGCTCGTCGGGCGACTCCGCCCAGCCGTACATGATCTTGAGGGCGTCGTCCCGATGGCGCTCAAGGAACGGGCGCACGGCGAACTCGCCCGTGGAGTGCGGTGTGAGCACGGCCAGCGTGGCCATCGCCACGTCGAGGTGGTCGAGCCCGTGGACGGCCGTGTGGTCGGTGGCCGGCCAGCCGCTCCACATGTCGAGCGGCGTGCGGGAGACGGACTCGCGGACGATCTCGGCGGCCTGCGGGTAGGGCAGCGGAAGCGCGTCGTGCAGGACCGCGGAGACGTGCCTGACCCGTTCCTTGAGCTCCAGCCCGTCGAGCCCGGCCAGGGCCCGCGCGGTGAAGCGAGCCCGGGGGAACGGCGCCCACGCGGCGGCCAGCCCGTCGGCGAGCACCGACACGGATCGGGTGTTGATCATGTTCTTCAGCGGTTCTGCCACGCGAACACTTTGCCAGCCGTCACCGACAATCCCGCCGGGGATCCGGTCCCGACCCGAAGCCCATTCCAGCCAGTGCCTAAAGGAAGAGCTGGGTGAGCTTCAGCATCAGCTCGTAGAGCCCGAACGCGAACGGCAGGCCGACCCAGGCCCACGCCAGCGCCATGAGAGCGGTCCTGCGGCTCATCGGGCGACCTCCTGTCCTTCGACCGGCGCGGGCCGTTCGTGGTAGCGCTCGCTCACCGGCCGGATCAGCTCGTTGGCGAGCAGCCCCACCAGGAGCAGCCCGATCATGATGTAGAGCGACGTCGTGTATAGGGCGGGCCCCGACCTCCCCGCCGCCTTCTGCGCGTCGGCGATCGCGTTGACGATCAGCGGCCCGAGCACGCCCGCCGTGGACCAGGCCGTCAGCAGCCGTCCGTGGATCGCGCCGACCTGGTAGGTGCCGAAGAGGTCCTTCAGGTACGCGGGGACCGTCGCGAACCCGCCGCCGTAGAAGGACAGGATGCCCAGCGCGCACACGATGAACAGCGGCCTGGAGGAGTCGCCCGCCAGCGAGATCACGAGGTACAGCAGCGCCCCGACCCCCAGGTAGACCCGGTACATGTTCTTGCGCCCGATCAGGTCCGAGGTCGAGGACCAGACGAAGCGTCCCGCCATGTTCGCCAGCGACAGCAGCGCGACGAAGCCGGCGGCCGCGCCCACGGCGACGGGCGTCGCCGTGCCCGAGAAGAAGTCCCTGATCATCGGCGCGGCCTTCTCCAGGATGCCGATGCCCGCCGTCACATTGCAGCACAGCACGATCCACAGAAGGTAGAACTGCGGGGTGCGGATGGCGTTGCGCGCCGAGACGTCGGCCGTCGTGATCAGCTTGCGGGCCTGGACCGCGGGCGGCGTCCAGCCCGGCGGAGACCAGCCGTCGGCCGGGACGCGCACGAGCAGCACGCCCATCGTCATGAACACCGCGTAGACCAGGCCGTGGATCAGGAACGTGGTGGCGATGCCGCCGGTGTCAGAGCCGAAGGCGCCGAGCATCTGCGCCGACCACGGCGAGGCGATCAGGGCCCCGCCCCCGAACCCCATGATGGCGATGCCCGTGGCCATGCCGGGACGGTCGGGGAACCATTTGATCAGCGTGGAGACGGGCGAGATGTAGCCGATGCCGAGCCCGATCCCGCCGACGACGCCGTACCCGAGGACGACCAGCCAGTACTGCCTGGTGGCCACGCCCAGCGCCGACAGCAGGAAGCCGGAGGAGAAGCAGACCATCGAGACGAACATCGCCCAGCGAGGTCCGTTGCGTTCCACGAGTGTGCCGCCGAAGGCCGCCGACAGGCCCAGCATGACGATGCCGAGCTGGAACGGCAGGGCGCTCTGGGTGCCTGACAGGTTGAGCGAGGACTCCAGCGGGGGTTTGAACACGCTCCACGCGTATGCCTGCCCGATGGCCAGGTGGACCGACAGCGCCGCCGGCGGCACCAGCCACCGGCTCCACGTGGGTGGCGCCACGATACGGGAACGACTGAAGAATCCGGTGCGACTCGCTAGCTGCGTGCTGTCTGTCACGCGACATGGGTACCACATACTGTATGCAGCTTTGGCGAGCTGTACGGCGAACGGTCGTAAATGATCGACGAACGGCATCCGGCTCGTGGGAGTCGCCAACGGGCGGAGGCCGGGCCGCCCGATTTTTCCGGTGAACCCCTGAAATCGCGGATCCGCTGAATTCCAGTGGCGTCCCCGCCCGCCTCTCCTCGGGCGGGGACGACCCCGGTCAGTGCTTAATCAATTTCTGGGTCATTTGCGTGATCAGTGACTGGCGGTGTACCTGCTTGCCCCGGGATTCGGCGGACAGTTCGGTGGTCCATTGGGTGAAGGCGGCGTTGCCGAGGAGTCTGTTCAGCAGGCCGCCGGGGGCCTCGTCGTCGAAGATCCAGGCGGGCAGCGAGTAGTTGCCGTACTCCTTGGAGGCGCCGGCCATGGCGGGCACGTTCGTGATGCCGACCGAATAGAGGACGGCGCAACACACCATGCACACCGGGTTGGTGAGCGCCTGGAACGTTCCATTCTGCAGGTTCTCGCCGGCGTCGTAGGCCTGGTTCAGGCAGTCGACCTCGCCGTGCATGCCGGAGTTGGACGAGCCGTTGTAGGTGTTGCCACCCCAGGCCATGGTGCAGGTGGTCTGCTGGCCCGGGGCCATGATGGCACCGGCCGTGACCATGAGGCCCGGAATGTTCTGCTTGATGTACGTGGCCCACAGGCCCGCGACCTCGGGGATCACGTTCTCCGGAGGCTTGCCCCTGGTCCGCGTCGGCCTGCCCACACTCTCCGCCGTCATGACGCATTCCTTTCTGCCGCGTGCGCGGCAATGCGTGGAAGGGAATGGGAGTCCCCCGAAACGCCTTCCTGGATTCCCCCCGGAATCTCGCCGAAGGCGCACATAACTGGTCATCGTACGGGCGTCCCAGCCGAGCGCAAGGTGGCCTTCCGGTCATATGAAGGTGACCGCGCCGTGCATATGAGAATGCGCATGACTGTCAAATGGCGGCTTACCATGAATTGGTCTCGGTGTGAAATTCCGCCGCCACGTGGGGGTCTCAGCCGGTCGTCTCCCGCCACCGGTTCGTGATCGGCAGGCGCCGGTCCCTGCCGAAGTTCTTCGGGGTGATCTTGGGGCCGGGCGGGTACTGACGCCGCTTGTACTCCGCCATGTCCACCAGCCGGATGACGCGGGTCACCAGCGCCGGGTCATGGCCGGCCGCGATGAGCTCCTGGGAGCCCATGTCCTTCTCGACGTAGTCGTCCAGCAGCCGGTCGAGCACCTCGTACGGCGGCAGCGAGTCGGTGTCGCGCTGGTCGGGACGGAGTTCGGCGCTCGGCTCCTTGGTGATGGAGTTCTCCGGGATCGGTCGCTCGGCCCGCAGCAGGAAGCCCTCGCAGGTGTTGGCGTTGCGCCACCTGGACAGCTCCCACACCATCGTCTTGGGCACGTCCTTGATCGGGGCGAAGCCGCCGGCCGAGTCGCCGTACAGGGTCGAGTAGCCGGTCGCCAGCTCGCTCTTGTTGCCGGTGGTCAGCACCAGGTGGCCGTGCTGGTTGGACAGGCCCATGAGGATCATGCCGCGCACCCTGGCCTGGAGGTTCTCGGCGGCCAGGCCGGACAGCTCGATCTCCTTCTCGAAGGCGGTGACGATGTTGGCGATCGGGACGATCTGCGAGGTGACGCCCTGCCTGCGCACCAGCTCTTCGGCGTCGGTCAGCGAGTGGTCGGAGGAGTAACGGGAGGGCATGGGGACGACGTTGACGCGCGAGGGGCCGATGGCGTCGGAGGCGATCGTGGCCGTCAGCGCCGAGTCGATGCCGCCGGACAGGGCCAGGATGACCGACTGGAAGCCGTTCTTGGCCACGTAGTCGCGTACCGCGAGCACCAGCGCCGAGTAGACCTCCGCGTGCGGGTCGAGCCGTTCGGCGACCGTCGAGGGCACGGGCGGGTAGGGCGGCACGGGGTCGGACGACAACACGACGCGCTCGACGGTGATCGTGGAGCCGTCGCTCGCGTCGTAGGGGAAGCTGCCCGGCTCGGCGTCCGACACCGGCAGGTCCAGGTCCACGACCAGCAGTTCCTCACGGAACTGACCGGCCCGCGCCACCGGCTCGCCCGAGCCGTCCACCACGATCGAGTCGCCGTCGAAGACCAGCTCGTCCTGCCCGCCGACCTGGTTGACGTAGACGAGCGCGCACCCCGCCTCGCGGGCCCGGCGCGCGCACAGCTCCAGCCGTACGTCGTCCTTCTCCTTCTCATACGGAGAGGCGTTCGGCACGACCAGCAGCCCGGCTCCGGCCTGCCCCACGACGGACACCGGCCCGCCCTCCTGCCAGAGGTCCTCGCAGACCGCGATCGCCACGTCGACCCCGTGCAGCCGGAAGATCGGCAGCCGGTCGCCGCGCACGAAGTAGCGGTACTCGTCGAACACGCCGTAGTTGGGCAGGTGGTGCTTGGCCGTGCGGACGACCACCTCGCCCCGGTGGAGCAGCGCCGCCGCGTCCAGGGGGGCGCCCTTCGGCTGGCCGACGCGGGGGGCCAGCCCTGCGCGGTCGACGTAGCCGACCACCACCGGCAGCTCGCCCAGGCCCTCCCGCTCCAGCCTGCGCGCCACCTCCTCCAGGGTCTGGATGCTGGCGTCCACGAAGGACGTGCGCAGCACGAGGTCCTCCACGGGGTAGCCGGTGAGGAGCATCTCGGTGAAGACCACGAGGTGGGCCTCGCGCTCGGCGGCGTCGCGGGTCCAGGCGACGAGCCGGTCGGCGTTGGCCGACAGGTCGCCGACGGTCGGGTTCGTCTGGGCGAGGGCGATGCGCAGTTGTGCCACGCGCCCAGCCTAGTACGACCCGATTTTTATCGTCAAAACGACGAAAAGTGCGCCTTTTCCCCGGGAGTCACCAAACCTGACTCGTAGGCGGCCATCACCAACTGCGCCCGATCGACCAGATCGAGGTGTTCGAGCAGCGCCTTCACCAGCCCCGCCACCTCTTCCTCCGGCAGCGCCAGTGTCCGCCCGATCTGGTGGTTCGACAGGCCGCGGGCGACGAGCTTCAGCACGTCGAGCCGGGCCTCGGACAGCCCGGCCAGCGCCGGGGGAGAGCCGGGGTCGCCGCGCCCGGCGAAGGCGGAGATCAGCCGCGTGGTGACCGCGGGGTCGATGAGCGCGTCCCCGGCCGCGGCCGCCCTGATCGCCGCCAGGAACTGCTCGGGCGCCGAGGTCTTCAGCACGAAGCCGCTCACCCCCGCACGCAGGGCCGCGTACAGGTTCTCGTCGCTGCCGAACGTCGTCATCATGACCACCTTCGGCGGCCGGTCCTCGGCCAGGATCCTGCGGGCGGCGGCCAGCCCGTCCAGGTGCGGCATCTGGATGTCGAGCAGCACCACGTCGGGCCGCGTCGCGCGGACGCCCGCGATGGCCTCCTCGCCGTCGGCCGCCTCGCCGGCCAGCGTCACGCCCGGCTCCGCGCCCAGCATCGCCCGCACCCCGGCCCGGACGAGCGCCTGGTCGTCGGCCACCAGCACCCGCAGCGCGGCGGACTCCTCGGGGACGGGCTCCTCCATGCGCTGGGCGAGCATGTCGGCCTCCAGGATCCGCAGCCCGGCCGACAGGTCCAGGCCCAGCTCCTCCCGCCACACCGAGCGCGCCCTGCGCAGCGCCGCCAGCGCCTCGCCCTGGCGCCCCATCCGGTACAGGGCCACGGCCAGCAGCCGCCAGGCCTCCTCCCGCAGCGGGTACGCCGACGCGTGCGCCTCCAGGTCGGCCGCCAGCGACGTCGCCCTGCCCAGCGCGAGCCCGGCGCCGGCCCGCCGCTCGACGGCGATCAATCGCAACTCCTCCAGCCGCGCCGCCTCCGTCGCCGCCCAGCTCAGCTCGCCGAACTCGGCCAGCGCCGGCCCGCGCCACAACCCCAGGGCGGTGTCCATGGCCGCCCACACCTGGGCCGCGGACCCGTCGGTCTTCACCAGGCTCTCGAACCGCCAGGCGTCCACCTGCTCGGCCGCCGCCCGCAGCGCGTATCCGGGCGTCGCGGAGACCAGCACCCCGGCCTCCTCGCGGGGCGCGCGGGCCGGTTCGAGGGCGCGGCGCAGGCGGGAGACGTAGCCCTGGATCGTGGACAGGGCCTGCGCGGGCGGGTCGCCCGGCCAGAGTTCGTCGATGAGGGTGCTCACGGGCACGGCGCGGCCGCCGGCCACGAGCAGGCGCGCGAGCACCGCCCGTTGCCGCTGGCCGCCGAGGTCGAGTGGGGTGCCGTCGGCCCAGGCCTGGAACGGTCCCAGCGCGGTGAAGGTCAACATGTCAGGCGTAACTGTAGAGGCAGAACGTGTCCGGGTATATGGCGAAACCTCACAGGAAGATCCGCGCGGACGCCGGCGGGCCGGAGTTCTCTCAACGGCGCCGGATCGCAGGGCCGAGCAGCAGCATGCCCACGGCCGAGACCGCGCCGATCCCGCCGATCGTGAACCACAGCGCCTCCATGCCGATCTCCAGCAGCGGCCCGCCGATCAGCGGGGCCAGCACGGCCGCCAGCGACCAGGCGAAGCCGAACAGCCCCGCGTAGCGCCCCCGCAGGTCCGCCGGCGCGAGTGTGGCCACGATCGCGCCCGGGATGCCCGCCGTGACGATCTCACCGGCCGTCCAGACGACGAGTGTCGCGGCCAGTCCGAGCGTGTCGGTGACGAACGCGGTCATCGCGAACCCGGCGCCCATGACGGCCACGCCGAGCGCCAGCGTGCGGGCCGGATCCCTGCGGCCCAGCCAGCCCGACACCAGCGGCTGAACCAGGACGATCAGCACCCCGTTCAGCGCCATGGCCAGCCCGAACTGCCCCGGCGTCAGCTTCACGACATTCGTCATCGCCACCGGCAGCATGGTCATCGTCTGCGAGTAGACCAGCGCCATGCCCAGCATCGCCAGCGTGAAGCCGACCATCGTGCGGTCGCGCAGCACCACCCCGAACCCGCCGGCCGACTCCCGCGCCTGCGGCCGCGTCTCGGGCACCGCCCGCCACACCAGCACCGCGAAGACCACGCTCGAGACCGCGTCGATCCAGAACAGCCAGACGAACCCGAGCCCCGCCAGCCAGCCGCCGGCCGTCATGCCGACCGCGTAGCCCAGATTGATGCCCCAGAACAGCAGCCCGTAGGCCCGGGGCCGCTCCGCGGGCGAGACCAGGTCGGCGACCAGGGCGTTCGAGGCGGGCCTGTAGACGTCGATCACCAGGCCGAGCACGAACATCGAGGCCACGATGGCCGGCAGCGATGAGCTGTAGCCCAGCGCCAGCATGGTGGCGGCGGTGAGCAGCATGCCGCCCGACAGTGTGGCGCGGCGGCCGATCCGGTCGGTCAGCACGCCCGCGAGCAGTTGCGACAGTAGCGAGCCCGCGCCGAACACGCCCATGACCAGGCCGGCCACGGCCAGCGACAGGCCGCGGCTCTGGGTGAGGTAGACGCCGGTGAAGGGCATGACCATGGTGCCCAGCCGGTTCACCAGCGTGCCTCCCCATAACGCCCAGAACGCGCGGGGCAGGCCGCCGAGTTTGGAGTGGAGGAAGGAGGGCTTCTCGATCGTTGTGCTCGACACCCACAAAGAGTGATATTTGAGCTTTTGCTGGGGCGAACGATTTAGCGCACACTAAAAGGATGTCCATCAGCTGGGTCATGACGTCGGGCGACGTCGCGCGCATCCGCTTCGCGTTCTCCCCGGTGTGGGAGCTCGTCGCCAGCCTGCGCACCCTCCAGGGGCCCGCCAGGCAGTCGATCCACCTGCCGTGGCTCAAGGCCGTCCGGCCCCGGCTGGCCGGGCTGGACCTCGCCGAGCTGTTCGCGCTCGTGCCGCCGTCGGGCTACATCGCCGACTTCGTCACCCCGCCGCCCGACACGCCGATGCCGGAGTTCGCCGCGGAACTCGACCGGGTCAGGCGCACGCCGCCGGAACGGGCCCGTGCCGAGGCCGCCAAGGTGCGGGGGGCGGACCCGGCGGCGCTGGCGCGGTTCACGGCCGACCCCGAGGCCGGCGTCGCCAGGGTCGCCGACACGCTGGAGGCGTACTGGCACGGGTGCTTCGCCGAATTCTGGCCCCGCGTGTACGGGCTGCTCGAACGCGACGTCCTGCGCCGCTCGCGGCAGCTCGCCCAGGGCGGGGCCCGCGAGCTGTTCGCCGGGCTCGACCCTGCCGTGGTGTGGACGGGGGAGCGGCTGCTCATCGACCGGCCCTGGTGTGATGCGGGCGGCCTGCACGGCGACGGGCTGGTGCTGGTGCCCAGCGCGTTCTGGGGGCCGACCGTGGCGGTGATGACGGCCCCCTACCAGTCGACGCTGGTCTACCCCGTGCTCGGCGTCGGCACGCTGTGGGAGCAGGGCCCGCCGCCCGCGCCCGGCGCGCTGGCCAAGCTGATCGGCCGCAGCAGGGCGCAGATCCTGCTCGCGCTGGCCGAGCCCGCCACCACCAGCGCGCTGGCCGGGCGCATGGCGCTCACGCCGGGCGCGGTCAGCCAGCACCTGTCCGTGCTCAGCGGCGGCGGCCTCACGGTGGGGATGCGGGTCGGCAAACAGGTCGTCTACCGCCGCACCCCCGCCGGGGACACACTGGCCGGAGCCCCGTGAGCGCCCTCACGCGTACCGTTTCGACTCCAGGAGCCAGTCGAGGTGGGCGCGCGGCGCGGCCAGGTAGGCGCAGGCGACCTTGCTGACGTCCCTGGCCTCCTTGGGCTCAAGGTCGTCCAGCGGCAGCCGCCTGGCCGCCTTGTGCATGTCCTGGCAGCGGCCGGCGATCCGGTCGAGAACCCAGGCGGTCGCCTCCCGCTCGCCCAGCCCGAGCTGGCGCATCGCCAGCACCACGAAGTTGTGCACGTCGCCGCGCTCCTTCGGGCGCGAGGCCACATCGTTGCACCACGCGGTCACATCGCTGCAGGCGCGCACGAGCTGCTGCCACGGCTCGCTCTCCTGCACCCACGACGGCACCTCCACCCGCAGGCACGGCTCGACCAGGTCGTACAGGTACGGGCCCACCGTGCCCCTGCGCAGCGCCGGATACTCCTCCAGCGTCGGCATCCGGCCCGCCGCCCGGTTGTCGGCCTCGGTACGGCAGGCGTCGTACTGACGCTGCAACCCCACCGCGAACCTGGCCCGCCACCGGTCGCTCATCCGCGCGCTCGTCACCCGCCACAGATCCGCGAACGCGGCCTCCAGCGGATGCCGGGAAGCGCCGTTGAGCATGCCGGGGAAGATGTCCAGCGGGCACGACCCCTCGTCCAACTCGTCATCCAGGTGGAACAGCCACGTCAGCCACTGCGCGAACAGCGCCGCCGCGGCCGCGTCGAACTCGGCGAACGCCCGGCCCGCCATGCGGTGGTAGCCGACGCCAGGATCGGCGCGCAGCCCCGTCCGCCTGGCCCAGTCGATGACGGCGGCCTCGATGGCGTAAACGGCCGGGTGCATCCGGCACGGGGCCGCCATCGCGGGCACCCGCTCGGTCAGCGGCAGCAGCGACAGGGCCGCCGAGCCGCCCCTGCGGGGCAGCGGCAGCAGCGAGGTCAGCGCGGAACGCAGCGCGGTGCGCACCGTGGCCAGCACGGTGGTGCTCATGGACGTGCCCACAACGGTCTTCACGGGACTCCTCACCGGGCTCTTCACCGGGCTCTTCACCTGGCTCTTCACTGGGCCCTTCACAGAGGCCCGAAAAGCCAGTTGCCCGTGGCGTTCGGGTCGTCGCTGCGGTAATAGTCGGACGCCGCCAGGACCAGCTCCTCCACGGTGAGCGTGCCCCTGGCCTCCCGGTCGAGCCGGTCGAAGGCCTCGTCCACGTCGTCGTAGGCGACCCCGAACGCGCACAACATCGTCCGGAACTCGCCCGGACCGATCCGGCCGTCCCTGTCGGCGTCGCACAGCTCCGCCACGGCCACCGTCGCCGGTTTGAAGATCGGCTCGTACTGGTCGCCCGTGACGAAGGCGGCCGTCATGGCGGTGCGGAAGTCAGGGCGCGCGATGCCGAAGTCGCCGTCGCGGTCCAGCGTGCGCGACAGGGTGGACCAGATGCCGTCGAAGCTGCTCACCAGGCTGGCCCCGGTGACCGAGGTGGGGGATTCCCCGAAACCCACCAGGATTCTGGCGCCCAGCCCCAGCAGATCCTCGCGCTCGACGACGCCGGTGCCGCTCGCGTCGATGTGGTCGAACGCCCGATCGAGTTTGTGATTGAGCAGGTCGATAGCCACCAATGCCTCCCCCGAGACTGACTGCGTGATCACAGTAAGTCGGGGCGGGCCCTTTGTCAGCGAGGCTCGCACCGGCACCCCCCGTAACGTGTGCGAAACACGGACACGGCATCCTGGATAAGAGACCCGTACTGTCTTCTTGAGGGGATGCCTTGGACCGCCAGCAGGAGTTCGTGCTCCGCACGCTTGAGGAACGCGACATCCGGTTCATCCGGCTCTGGTTCACTGACGTGCTCGGCTTCCTCAAGTCCGTCGCCATCGCGCCCGCCGAACTCGAGGGCGCCTTCGCCGAGGGCATCGGGTTCGACGGCTCGGCCATCGAGGGGTTCGCGCGCGTCTACGAGTCCGACATGCTCGCCAAACCCGACCCGGCCACCTTCCAGATCCTGCCCTGGCGCAGCGAGACGCCGGGCGCGGCGCGCATCTTCTGCGACATCCTCATGCCGGACGGCTCGCCGTCCCACGCCGACCCGCGCTGGGTGCTCAAGCGCACGCTCGCCAAGTGCGCCGACATGGGCTTCACCTTCTACACCCACCCGGAGATCGAGTTCTTCCTGCTGAAGAACCGCCCTGAGCCGGGCCAGCGGCCCGAGCCGATCGACTCCGGCGGCTACTTCGACCACACGCCGCACAGCTCCGGTCACGACTTCCGCCGCCAGGCGATCATGATGCTGGAGTCGATGGGCATCTCCGTCGAGTTCAGCCACCACGAGGGCGCGCCCGGCCAGCAGGAGATCGACCTGCGCTACGCCGACGCGCTGACCACGGCCGACAACATCATGACCTTCCGCCTGATCATGAAGGAAGTCGCGCTGGAGCAGGGCATCTGGGCCTCGTTCATGCCCAAGCCGTTCACCGAGCACCCGGGCTCCGGCATGCACACGCACATGTCGCTGTTCGAGGGCGACAGGAACGCCTTCTACGAGGCCGGCTCCGAGTACCGGCTGTCCAAGATCGGCCGGTCGTTCATCGCCGGGCTGCTCAGGCACGCCGCCGAGATCACCGCCATCACCAACCAGTGGGTCAACTCCTACAAGCGGCTGTGGGGCGGGGCCGAGGCCATCGCGGGCCAGGGCGGTGAGGCGCCCTCCTACGTGTGCTGGGGCCACAACAACCGCTCGGCCCTGGTCCGGGTGCCGATGTACAAGCCGCACAAGGGCGGCTCGACCCGCATCGAGTTCAGGTCGCTCGACTCGGCCTGCAACCCCTACCTCGCCTTCGCGCTGATCCTGGCCGCGGGGCTCAAGGGCATCGAGGAGAGCTACGAGTTGCCCGCCGCCGCCGAGGACAACGTCTGGACGCTGACCAGCGCCGAGCGGCGGGCCCTCGGCATCCAGCCGCTGCCGGGCTCGCTCAACGACGCGATCGCCGTCATGGAGCAGAGCGAACTGGTGGCCGAGACGCTGGGCGAGCACGTCTTCGACTTCTTCCTGCGCAACAAGCGCTCGGAGTGGCGCGAATACCGTCGGCACGTCACCGAGTTCGAGCTCGGCCGCTACCTGCCGGTCCTCTGAGCCGCGCGGCGGGCGGATTCCGCCCGCCCGCCCCGGCCGTTACTCCCTGCGGGAACGGGGTGCGCCGGACGCGTCGAACACGATGGCCTCCAGCAGGTCCGCCTGCGCCCGGCTGACGACGTACGCGCCGCTCGCGGGGGCCGGGTCACCGCCCGTGACCTGCGTGATCAGAGTGTTCCATCGGCGCTCGTGGCGGGCGAACGTCCTCGGCTGCACCACTCTGCCCCGTGCCTGCTGGCCCGCCAGCGCCTCCCTGGCCGGGGCGTCCAGCAGGAGCAGGTGCAGGCTCGCGCCGCGCCTGCGGGCCAGCCAGGCGAAGCCCTTGAGCACGTACGGGCCGCAGCCCCTGTTGTGGGCGACGACCGAGTGGCCGCGGGCCAGGGCCTGGCGGATGCGCCGCAGGTGGGTGACGAACACCACGGCCCTGCGTACCGGGTAGGGCGCCCAGGTGAGCCTGCCGTACCAGTGGCGCCTGGACTGGGCCGAGTCGATCACCACGACCGCGCCCGCGGTGACGGGCAGGGTCTCGCCGCCGTGCAGGTTGTACAGGCGCTCCAGCAGGGTCGTCTTGCCCGCGCCTGGAAGCCCGGTCACGATGACCAGGGATTTGGGCGGATACCGCAACATCGCCCCCTGCACGGGCTCACCCCACCATTCGTCTCGTTCTGTCGGTGCCTTGCGGCGTCAGCATAGGACGCCTGCCTTACAGCCTTGCCAAGGATGGAGGAAGACGCGCACTACGGGCCGTAAGCGTTGCCAACGAGCAGGGCGGAGGCGAGGAGCGTGGGGCGATCTTGGGGGAACGGGTGCGGGAGGAGGGAAAGGCGGGATAAAGTGCCTCCTGACGCCTTGATCGGCCTCACTCCTGGAACACGTGTGGAGTGAGGCCGATTTTCGTTGCTTCTGACCCCCGTGTCACATCCACGCGATGTCCGGCCCCTAGCGTCCCAGGTACCCCTGGTGACGGGACGGCCGGAGCGGGCTGGGAAGTTTCGACCTCGTACTAGGCGTTACGCAGGAGTACTGAGCGGCCTCAAGGACCCCCAGCCTCTCGCTGAACCGGGAGTCCAGTAAAATCGGCCTGCTCATTATGATATTTCAAGACTTGTCGCCAAGCGTGGCGATATTGGAGGGTGTGGCATGACGACGGCTGCCCTGCAGACCGTGTTGACCGTTCCCGAGCGTTTCCGGGGCCCGGCAGGCGTCGCCAATGGCGGCTGGATAGCGGGAACCATGGCGGAGGCGCTGAACGGCGGTCGATCAGCCGTCGAAGTGACGCTGCACGCCCCCACCCCGCTGGAGACCGAGCTACGCCTGGAACACATGGCCAACTCCGTCTCCCTGCTCGACGGCGAGGCGTTGCTGGTCGAGGCCATCCCCGTGGCCGAGGACCTGGAGGGGCCCGGGTTCGTGCCGTTCAACGACGCGGCCCGCGCCGAGGCCGGGTTCGCGGGGCTGAAGGCGCACCCGTTCGCCGAGTGCTTCGCCTGCGGCCTGCGTGAGCCGGGCGACGGCCTGCGCATCTTCCCCGGCCCCGTGGCGGGTACGGACCTGGTGGCGGCCGGCTGGCGGGTGCCGTTCACGGTGACGGGCGAGGACGGCGTGCCCGCCTCGATCGTCGGCGCCGTGCTCGACTGCATCACCGGCTGGGCCCACTTCGGCCCCGGCGAGAGCGCCCTGCTGGGGCGGCTCGCCGTGCAGATCCACCGCCCGGTCCACCCTGGCGGCCGCTACTCCGTCGTGGCCCGCCCGACCGGCACCGACGGGCGCAAGATGTTCGGGCAGAGCGCCATCTACGAGGCGGACGGCACGCTCGTGGCCGCCGCCCGCGCCACCTGGATCGCTCCCCGCTGACCACGGCGGCACGGGACCCCGAGCGAGGGTCCCGTGCTCGGAAAGCGGTCCTGAAAGCCGGGAATCGACGCCTATGCGCAGTGTCGCGACGCCCCGTAAAATCGCTCTATGGCGGGCACAGGCACCCACACTGCAGCTTGGATCGCCGCATGGATCGGGGGCGGGTGCACGCTCGTCGCCGCGTTGATCGGCGCCTACGCCACTCTGGCGGCCCAGGGTTTCCTGCGCCTCGTGAGCACCAAGGGTGCCGGAAATGTGGGCATGCAGATCGACGCCGTCATCTGGGAGCACTAGGCGGGTCACTCGTCGTCGCTGACGGAGGCCATCGACGAGGGGTGACTGGATGACCCGCCTTCATCGCGGAGGCCAGGGCCAGTTCGCCGCCCGTGCTGCGTTACCTGGGGCGCGTCCCTGATCCTGGCCTTGGCCGTCAGATCCTCTACCGGTCGCATGCGTTTCGGTGGTTCGGTGGCACATCAGGGTGAGATGAGCCGCGTCACGACGGTCGAGGCGCAGCGGTCGTCGAACAGGATCGTGTAGTGGTTGCAGTCCGGCACCACCTCGTCGCTCAGCCGGGGCAGGCGGGCGACCCAGGGCAGGGCCAGGTCGTCGGGCAGCATGCCGACGTCCTGGTTGAGCAGGCCGCGCGGGGCCCGCAGCAGGCGAATCGGGGCGTCGATCTCCTGGAGGGCCGCGCCGATCCGCTCCGGCTCCAGGAACATCCACCGCCCGTCCTGCCGCACCGCCTCCTCGACGGTGCGCGAGCGCAGCCCCCCCTCGGGTCCGGTGAGGTCGTAGCGGACGTACGCCTCGACGTCGTCGTTCCAGTGCCCGGCGAAGGCGGGGTGCGCCTTGAAGAAGTCCACGTACGCCTCGGCGGACGGGAACGTCTGCCGCAGCCGCGCCAGGGCCGGTCCCAGGGTGGACTCCAGGGCCTGGTCCGCGTCCGAGCCCTCGGGCGGCGAGGGCAGCGGGAGGCCGCCGTCCACGAGCACCACCCGGGCGAAGTCGTGCCGCGCGGCGGCCAGCGCGGCCACGTACGCGCCCATCGAGTGGCCGGTCAGCACCGTGCCGGGGCCCGCCCCGACGTGCTCGGCCACCCGCAGCACGTCCTCGGCGTGTCTGGGCAGCCCGTATGGGCCCGGCAGCGCGGCGCTGTGCCCGCGTCCGCGCAGGTCCATGGCCACCAGCCGCCACCCCTCCGGGAGCCGCCGTCCCACCGCGCCCCAGGCCATGAGCGAGGCGGTGATCCCGTGGACCGCGATGATCAGGTGCGGCCCTTCGCCGAACGTGGCAAATCTTGTGCCGTCGACCTCGTTCACCTCAAATGTCATAACCGGAGCATTTCACCTCAAATGAGAGAGTGCTGGATATGCGCATCACCGTGATCGAACATGAGGCCGACGCCGGGCTCGGCTACCTCGCCGGGTGGCTGGGGCCCGGATGCGAGGTCGTGCGGCCGTACCTGGGGGAGGAGATCCCCATGCGGGCGGCGGACGGGCTCGTCGTGCTCGGCGGCGAGGCCGCCGCCTGGGAGGACGAACGCAGCCCCTGGCAGCCCGCCACCCGCGACCTGCTGCGCAGAGCCGTCGACGAGGGCACCCCGACGCTGGGCGTCTGCCTGGGGGCGCAGTTACTCACCATGGCCTGCGGCGGCACGGTCGAGCGGGGCGCGAACGGGCTGGAGGTGGGCCTGCGCGAGGTGGTCGCGCTGCCGGCCGCCGCCTCCGACCCGCTGCTGGCGGGCGTGGGGGAGTGCGTGGCCGTGCAGTACCACCGCGATGCCATGACGCGACTGCCCGAGGGCGCGGTGCCGCTGATGACCGGACGGCAGTACCCGAACCAGGCCTACCGGCTCGGAGAGGCGGCCTGGGCGGTGCAGTTCCACCCCGAGGCCACGCCGGAGATCTTCGCGTCGTGGACGCACGCGTCGGGGCTGGACGCCGCCGAGGAGCTCAACACCGAGGTCAAGGCCGCGGAGAAGGCGCTGATCGCGACCTGGCGCCCGGTGGCGGAAGCCTTCGCGCGGGTGGTCAGCACGAGCGCCCGCGCCTGAGCTGCCGCCGGTCCGCGCGTTTGGTGATCGCGTGCGCCAGCCCGTGGACGCCCCCGAGCACCAGCGGCAGCAGGGCCGCCGCGTGCGCGTTCCCCGCCTCCACGGGCACCCCGGCCGCGCGCAGCCGTCTCAGGGCCCACACCGTGAACGGGATCACCACCACGGGCGCGGTCACCGCTCCTGGCGTGTATCCCCGGTAAAGGGCCGCCTGGGCCAGATGTCCCACCCCGTGCGCCCCGAACCCGACCAAGGCGGCCTGGAACACACCGCTGCGCCCGCCCGTGCGCGCGCCGAGCGCCGCGGCCCCGGCCATGACCCCGCCCATGAGCCCGATGGCCACGTTCACGTGCCGCTGCGAGACCTCCAGCCGCTCCCACGGAACCCCGGGGAAGCGCTCCTCCAGTCGGGGCCGCGCCGCGCGGAGCCAGCCCGCCATCGTGGCGAGCTCCTCCGCGTCGTGCACCGCCCACGCGGCCAGTAATCCCCAGGTCACCGTCGCGGGAACCCGTCCCATGCCCGTCTCCATCCAATAAAGTGCAACGCAACGTTGCGTTCTAGGCTACGGGAAATCGCGGGAGAGCTGTCAAGATGGAAGGGTGCCCAGGATCGAATCCACCGCAGCCAGGCTCGCCAAGCGCGGTTTCGCCGACGGTGCCAGGGCCGCCCAACTCCTCCGGCACGCGGAGACCGGCATGGAAGACCTCCTGGACTCCCTGGTGGACGTGGCCGACCCCGACCTCGCCCTGGCGTCGCTGACCCGCCTGGCCGAACGCGAGCCCGCCGTCCTCGACACCCTGCGCGGCGACGAGCGGCTGAGAACCAGGCTCCTTTCCGTGCTCGGCGTCAGCGCGGCCCTCGGCGAGCACCTGGTCCGCCATCCCGGCCAGGTCGCCGGCCTGGCCGCGCCCGACCTGGGCGACGCGCGGGCGGGGCTGCTGCGGGCCGTCGGCGCCGAGCCCGAGGAGGCCGAGCCGCGCGCCAGGACCGAACACGCGCTCGTGGCGCTGCGCGTGGCCTACAGGGAAAGGCTGCTGCACCTGGCCGCGCGCGACCTCACCGGCGAGACCACCCTGAGCGAGGTCACCTCCGAGCTGTCCGACCTGGCGGGCGCGGCGCTGGAGGCGGCGCTGGCCGTCGCCAGATCCGAGGTCGACGACGGCGAGGTGCGCCTGGCGGTCATCGGCATGGGCAAGTGCGGCGCCCGCGAGCTCAACTACATCAGCGACGTCGACGTGATCTTCGTGGCGGAGCCGCGCGAGGGCGCCGACGAGGCCAAGGCGCTGCGCACCGCGACCCGGCTGGCCCAGGCCATGATGCGGGCCTGTACCGTCACCACCTCCGAGGGCTCGCTGTGGGAGGTCGACGCCGGGCTGCGGCCAGAGGGGCGCTCCGGGCCGCTGGTGCGCACACTCGGCAGCCACCTGGCCTACTACCGCCGCTGGGCCAAGACGTGGGAGTTCCAGGCGCTGCTGAAGGCCCGGCCGCTGGCAGGCGACCTGGAGCTGGGCAATGCCTACGTCCAGGCGGTCGACGACCTGGTGTGGACGGCGGCCACGCGTGAACACTTCGTCGAGGACGTCCAGGCCATGCGCCGCCGCGTCGAGGCCCATGTGCGCGGCGAGGGGGAACGCCAGCTCAAACTGGGCCCAGGCGGGCTGCGGGACATCGAGTTCGCGGTGCAGCTCCTGCAACTCGTGCACGGCAGGCTCGACCCCCTGCTGCGCCGCAGGGCCACGCTCCCGGCGCTGGCGGCGCTGTCCAGGGGCGGCTACGTCGGACGCGACGACGCGCGGGGGCTGGCGGAGGCGTACGCGTTCCTGCGCCAGGTCGAGCACCTGCTGCAGCTGCACCGGCTGCGGCGCACCCACATCGTGCCGGACGACGAGGCCGACCTGCGCAGGCTCGGCAGGGCGCTCGGCATGCAGACCGACCCGGTGGGGGAGTTCACCGCGCGGTGGCGGCGCCACGCCATGGAGGCGCGGCGGCTGCACGAGAAGCTGTTCTACCGGCCGCTGCTGCAGGCCGTCTCGCGCCTGCGCGAGTCGGAGGCGCGGCTGTCGACCACGGCGGCCAAGGCCAGGCTGGAGGCGCTCGGCTACGTCGATCCGGCCGGGGCGCTGCGCCACATCGCGGGCCTGGCCACCGGGGTCTCCAGACGGGCGGCGATCCAGCGCACGCTGCTGCCGGTCATGCTCGGCTGGTTCGCCGACACGCCCGACCCGGACGCGGCGCTGCTCGGATTCCGGCAGGTCAGCGACAAACTGGGCAGCACACCCTGGTACCTGCGGCTGCTGCGCGACGAGACGGCGGTGGCCTCCAGGATGGCGCGCGTGCTCGGCACCAGCCGCTACGCGACCGGGCTGCTCATGCACGCGCCCGACGCGGTCGCGATGCTCGGCTCCGACGAAGAGCTCGCCGTACGCCCGGCGGAGACGCTGCTCGGCGAGGCGTCCGCCGCGGTGTCCAGGCACGCCGGCGACCCGGTGACCGCGGTGACGGCCGTGCGGGCGCTGCGGCGCAAAGAGCTGTTCCGTACGGCCGTGGCCGACATCTCCGGGCTCATCGACATCGAAGGAGTCGGCGGCGCCCTGTCGGCGCTGAGCGACGTGACCCTCCAGGCCGCGCTCGACGCCGCGCTGACCAAGGCCCCGGCCGTGACCTCCTTCGCGATCATCGCCATGGGCCGGCTCGGCGGCATGGAGTCCTCCTACGCCAGCGACGCCGACGTCATGTTCGTCCACTCGCCGCTGCCGGGGGTCGAGGAGCGCGAGGCCACCGACGCCGCCTTCGCCGTCGCCAACGAGCTGCGCCGGCTGCTGTCGCTGCCCGCCCCCGACCCGCCGCTGATCATCGACCCCGACCTGCGCCCCGAGGGCAGGCAGGGCCCGCTGGTGCGCACGCTCGCCTCCTACCGCGCCTACTACTCGCGCTGGTCGTCTCCGTGGGAGTCGCAGGCGCTGCTGCGGGCCAGGTTCTCGGCCGGTGACGCCGCGCTGGGCAGGGAGTTCATCTCCATGATCGACGAGCTGCGCTACCCGCAGGGCGGCCTGCACGACGACGCGGTCAGGGAGATCCGCCGCCTCAAGGCCCGCATGGAGGCCGAACGCCTGCCGCGCGGCGCCGACCCGGCCCTGCACACCAAGCTCGGCCCCGGCGGCCTTTCCGACGTGGAGTGGGTGGCCCAGCTCCTCCAGCTCCGCCACGCGGGCACGCTGCCGTCCCTGCGCACCACCCGTACCCTCGACGCCCTGCGCGCTGCCGTGTCCGAGGGCCTGCTCGCCCCGGCCGACGAGAGGGTGCTGGCCGAGGCCTGGCGCTTCGCCTCCCGCATCAGAGACGCGAACATGCTGGTCAAGGGGCGGGCGGGCGACAGCGTCCCGCGCGAGTCCGGCGAGCGCAAGCTGGTCGCCCAGACGCTCGGCTACCCGCCGGACGGGTCGGAGGACTTCCTGGACGACTACCGGCGGGTGACCCGGCGGGCGCGACAAGTGGTGGACCGGGTCTTCTACGGAGAATGAACCCGCCGTCATTGCGGCGTCGTGCCCCGCGGGTGTATCAAAGCGCGGTGCTATCCGTTTACCTGGATCTGGCCCTCGGCCTGGTGATCTCGTTCCTGCTGCTGTCGTTGCTGGTGAGCGGGGTCAACGAGGCGTTCGTACGGTTACTCGCCATCCGCAGCAAGTTCCTGTGGGCCTACCTCAGGGACACCATGGACGGCTCGGACGCCGACGGGAAGTCCTGGCTGCCCGCCAAGGTCCGCGACGTCTTCGCGGCGCTGCCGTTCGTCCGCGACCCCCGTCCCAAGCACAGCGACCAGCCCGCGCCCCCCGAGCCCGGGGCGCTGCCCACGCAGGAGAACAAGGCGGACGACACCCTGGTCAACCTGCTCTACCAGCGGGTTCAGGAAATCGATCACCCCAAGAAGGGGCGCACCAGCATCGCCAACCTCCCGCCCGGCCGGTTCTCGGTCGCGCTGATGGAGCTGGCCGCGACCGAGCCCGACGGCGTCGAAGGCTTCCTGGGCAAGCTCAAGGCGATGCGCAGCCCGCTCCACGGCCACCTGCAGGGCGTGTGGGAGGCCTCGCAGCGCGACCTCGACCGCTTCAGGCAGGGGGTCGAGACCTGGTTCGACGGCGAGATGCAGCGCCTGTCCCTGCTCTACAAGCGCTACGTCAAGTGGGTCCTGGCCGTGCTCGGCCTGCTGGTGACGCTGCTGTTCACGATGGACGGCCTCGAATACGCCAAGACGCTGCTGCGCGACAACGCCTTCCGCGCCTCGGTCACGGCCGTGGCGGGCTCGGGGCAGAACGCCTACGACGAGCTCAAGGCGCGCTGCACCGGCGGCGACCCGGTGCCGTGCGTCACCGAGACGCTCAGCCAGCCCGCCCTGGTCAGGATGCTCGACCAGGCGCTGGTGAGCGTGTCGTTCCCGGAGCAGGGCGACCCGAGCCTCCACTGGAACGGCGGCCCGTGGTGGGACCGGCTGACCACGCCAAGCCACTGGCCGGGGTTCCTGCTGACGTACGTGGCGCTGCTGTTCGGCGCCCCGTTCTGGTGGGACGTCTTCCGCCGGATCACCGGCATCAAGTCACGGCGCTGAACCGCCGTTCCGGCGGCGGCTATCGTTTGACTGATGGAGACGAAACGGTTGATCATGCGCAGGTGGCGAGAGGCCGACAGGGCGCCGTTCGCCTCGATGAACGCCGACCCGGAGGTGATGGAGCACTTCCCGTCCCTGCTGACCCCGGAGCAGAGCGACGCCATGGTCGACAGGATCGAGCGCGACTTCGACACCTACGGCTACGGCCTGTGGGTGCTGGAGGAGCGCGAGAGCGGGCGGTTCATCGGGTTCACCGGGCTGGTGCTGCAGTCGTTCGACGCGCCGCTGCTGCCCGCGGTGGAGATCGGCTGGCGGCTGACGCGTCCCGCCTGGGGGCACGGGTACGCCACCGAGGCGGCGCGGGAGGCCGTCCGCTACGCCTTCGACGAGGCCGGGCTCGACGAGATCGTCTCGATGACGGCCGAGCGGAACACGCGCTCGCGGGCCGTGATGGAGCGCCTCGGCATGACCTACGCGGCCGGCTTCGACCATCCGCTGGTGGCGCGGTTGACCCCGCTGTCACGACACGTCATCTACCAGCTCAAACGCCCGTAGCGGGGCGCTCATGGGCGCGAGTATCGTGATCGACGTGTCCGACCAGGCGCTCATGCGTTTCCAGCATTCCGATGACATGTGGCGGGATTTCCCCGAGCTCGTTCCCGGGGTGATCTTCGCCAAGGGCGTCAGCGCGGACGTCTCCGTGTCCGGCCAGGTCGCCCGCTTCGCCGAGATCGCAGCCAAACGCCTGGCCACCGCCACGGAGGGCGAACTGCCGGAGATCCAGGCGTGGCGGCGGGCGTTCTCGCAGATGGGCCTCAAGCCGACGCAGTACCGCTGCGCGTCCGAGTCGCTGCTGCGCCGCTTCAGGAAGGAGGGCGCGCTGCCGCGCCTGCACCCCCTGATCGACCTCTGCAACGCGGTGTCCATCGCCTACGCCGTCCCGGTGGCGGTGTTCGACGTGTCCAAGATCTCCGGGTACGTCGAAGTCGGGTACGCCACCGGCGACGAGACCTACCTGACCTTCTCCGGCGAGAGCGAGCACCCGCCGGCCGGGGAGGTCGTCTTCGCCGACGCCGCGTCGAGGGCCCATGCCCGCCGCTGGAGCAACCGGCAGAGCGGCCACTCGGCCGTCCGCGACACGACCACCGACGTCCTGATCGTCGCCGAAGCCCTGCACGGCACGGCCCTGGCCGACATGGAGTCCCTGACGACCACGCTCGCCGACGAACTGAGCGCCATCTGGCCGGGGACCCCGCGCTCGGCGATCCTGAGCGCCTCAGAGCCCCGCTTCGAGTTCACGCCGTAACGCCGCCCGGCGCAGGCCGGTGCTCGGTGCCGCCTGCGCATCGGCCCGTCATGGATGGATGCGGGCGCGACCCTTCGGCGGCCTGCTGGCGCTGGGCGCGCTGCGTGCGCACCGTTCCGTTTGTGATCAGACTCGGGCAGGATGGGCAGCATGCGGGGATGGATGCTGGATTTCGCCGAGTACGTCCGGGAGCTGTTACCCGAAGAGCTCGCCGAGCCGTTCATCGCCCTGGCCCGTCCGGCCATCCGGTTGTCGATCGCCGAGGATCGAGAGACCGTTGTCGGTCGGCTGGGCGGACTGCCTCGGCTGCCCGAGGGGATGCCGTGGCCCCGTGCCGGCGGGGGCGGTTCCGCGATGCAGTTCCTGGCCGAACTGGACTGCGCGGCGCTCGCGGCGTACGAGTCGGACATCGGCCTGCCCGCCGAGGGCGCGCTGCTGTTCTTCGCCACCTGGGACGGCGCGGCCGCGCACGTGATCCTGCTGCCTCCCGGGGCCGTTCGTGTGCCCGAGCGCGAGGTGCCCGTCAGCGGGGAGGCGCGGGTGTTCTCGGAGGTCCCGCTCGCCGCCGAGACCGTGTGCACCTGGCCGACGCGCGGCCACGACGACCTCGTCAAGCTGGGCGATGAGCTCTGGGACCGCGTCGTGGGGGAGGAGCCCTGGGAGGTGTTCGCCGACCAGCTCGCCGAGTTCGCCGAAGCGGAGGGCGGTCGTGCGCACCAGGTCGGCGGCTATTCCGACGCCCTGCACTGGCCGATCGAAGCCAAGGCCGCGTACGCAGCCGGGCTTAACCTGCGGGATCCCGGCTTCGCGGCGGAGGCCTCCCAGTGGGTCAACCTGCTCCAGCTCGACGAGGACAACGGGATGATCTTCGGGGATGGGGGTATCCTGATCTTCGGCATCCGCCGGGACCGGTTAGCCGCCTGCGACTTCACCAAGATCTTCCCTTATGTCCAAGGCCACTGACTCACTAACCCAGAAGGCTGGGCTGATCGATCACCCACAACCACGTGCCGTCATCTTGACGGCGAGCCACCTCGACCGTGACACCGCCATCGGGCAAGCGCACCGAGGTAAGCGCCAGATCGCCGTTACGCAGCGTGGGCTGCTGCCGCCCAGGGGCAAAGGTGGGTCCATCGGCGACCAGGCGCTCATACGCCTGACGGATCTCGTCGGCCCCCTGAGCGACCCGGCCGCCCGGCAACGCCAGCACCGCGTCCGGTTCGTACAGCGCCACCAGTCCTTCGACATCGCCCGCGTTGAGCCGCTCGACGATGTACCGGCTGAGGTCCTCGGGTTGGACGGCACGCTTCCGAACGTCATCAATGGTCATTGCCTGTAACTCCCATCAGATCAGAGCAAACTGCCTCAGACGGCAAGTGATCATGCCAGGTAGGTACGACAAACCATCCCTACCAGAGACCCGCAGCCCTAGCCGGGGCAAGGGCTGCGGGACGTTACGGGGAACGGCCCGCAGCGGGGAAGGTCGGTGTGGGGCTATTGGCCTATGGGCGCCGTCCAGTCCCCGCGCCGGAGGGTGATCATTCCCTCCGGGGTGATGGTCGCCCGCGCGCCACGGAACGGCAGTTCGCCGTGACGGATCCACCGGTCCCTGACCGCGTCCAGGTAGGACCAGAGCCTGCGGGGGCCGGACTGGTGCACGGTCACCATGCCGCCGCGTTCCTCGGCACGGGCCCATGACCCATCGGGATGAGCCATGAGTGCGACGCGGTCGCCGTTGTCGGTGATGTAGCGGTGCTCGATGCCGGGGGCGATGAGCTCCAGCATCGTGCCCACGTCCCAGGCGTTGACCACGTCCAGCACCGGGTATCGGCTGGATTCGACGTTCTCGCCCTCCTCGACGCCTGCGCGCTCGAGGAGGGACTGATCACGGGCTGGGTAGTCGGCGCCGGCCCGGGCGCGCATGAACCCGGCACGGTCGTACTCGACCCGGCCGACCGCGCCGCCGTCCTCCTGCTTGTCCGCGGTGAGGATGAGGCTGGTGCCGGTGATCGTGGTCGCCAGCCGTCCGCCGGTCTTCAACGCGGCCAGCCACGAGGGCGGAACCGGTCTGACCGACACGGTGGCGACGATCCGATCCCCTTCCCAGTCGAGCGGGCCGGTCGCGTCGCCGGTGATGATGCGCGGCTTGTAGCCGTTCTTCTCCAGCCGGGCGGCGGCTGCCTCGTTGAGGTAGGGGTCCACGTCGATCGAGGTGACCCGGGCAGCGCCGAGACGGTTGCAGAGGACGGCGGTGCCGTATCCGCTGCCGGTGCCCACGTCCAGAACCGTGCACCGGTCCCCGATCGAGGCGTGCCGGAACATCTGGGCGATCAGGCCGGGCAGCGTGGACGACGACGTCGGGGAGCCGTCCGCGCACGCTCCAGGTTCGGCGTGGTCGGCGTGCAGGTTGCCCACCCTGGTCACGAGCGTCCAGTCGCGGTAGACGGCGGCCAGCCACCGGTCGTGATCGCTGTCGCCATCGCGCAGCTCCCACCCGTCGCGGGTATTCGCCCACCATCGGGGGACGAACGTGTGGCGCGGCGTGGTGGCGATCGGCTCCCGCCAGCGCGACCCCGGCGGGGTCGCGCTGGCGGCAAGCGTGGCCGCGTGGTCTTTCCACTCCATGAGGCAGTATCCCGTGCTCATCGCTCGCCACTCACGGCGCGGACCTGGAGAGCCCGGATGACGGGCAGGACGAGCGCGTTGCCCTCGCATTCGGTCGAGGCGGGCGGGCAGTCGTTGCCGTCTGACGCCGGCGGGCACTCTGACACCGGCGCGCAGGGCGGCTTGTCGCCGCGGCGAGGCACCATCGTGACCAGTTCGCGCCAGACGGGCCCGGTCAGGATCTCGCGGAGGTCGGTTTCACGGACGTTCCCGGCCGAAGGCAGGAACCGCGACATGACGCATATCCGGACGTCCCCGTCTGGGGAGACGGCAGCGCGGCCGTTCCCACACTGGCCGCACAACTCGTTGACGTTCGCCTGGATGTTCATCTCCTCGGCGGCGCGGCCGATGCCGCGCATCCGGTCGACTGGGGCGAGTTGGGGGACGCCGAGGGCTTGCATCTCGGCGTGCGCTTTGTCGGCGCGCTGCCCGTCGAACAGTTCGACGATGGCGACCTTGATCGGGATGGCACGTTCCAGCGCTTCGGCGATCGCGGCCCGCGTCCGTGCGTGGGAGCCGGGACGGCGGGTGACCCTGTCGTGCAGCTTCGCCACGTCGCTGTAGTACGACGTGGCCAGGGTGACGTTCGGCCGGGAGTACAGCTCCCACTGCGCGTCGGTGACGAGGTACAGGTTGGAGAACATCTGCGACTCCAGGCCGACGCCGAGGGCGAACTCAGCGAGCGGGACGAACTCGGGGTGCATGGTGGGCTCCCCACCGATCGGAGATCTAGGGCGCGGACCCCTGGCTTCAGCCATGGGGTAAGCCCTTCTGTCGAATCTTTGAGCGGTAGATAGATCAACGCTGTATGTTGATCTGCGTGGCGGTGACCTTGCGTCAACAGCCGCGCACGAACAGCAATATCGCCTTCCAGCGCGCCTTTCACGTGGTGTGGTGCCCCAAGTACCGCAGGCGGGTGCTGGGCGGACGGATCGAGGCGCGGTTGAAAGAGCTGATCCGCGAGGTGATCGAGGAGAAAAGGGGGCATGGCTGGTGGAGATGGAGATCATGCCCGGCCACGTTCACCTCCTGGTGGAGGTGGATCCGCAGTTCGGCATCCACAAGCTGGTCAAGGCCATCAAGGGCCGCTCCTCCCGCGCCCTGCGTCAGGAGTTTTCGAGTTTGACGTCGAAACTGACGGCATTGTGGACCAACTCCTGCTTCGTGGCCACCGTGGACGGCGCACCCCTGGATGTGATCAAGCGGTACGTCGAGAACCAGAAGAACCGGTGATGGTGGATGCTGACCGGACGTCAGTACCGTCTG
>NZ_JBHSBI010000037.1:0-123638 GCF_042650645.1 Nonomuraea purpurea | reverse complement strand
CGGTCAAGGTCACTGTCTGAAAGATCCTGTTCTCGCCCTGATTGAGTCACAGAAGACTACTTCGTCCCCAGGTCTCACGAGAGTCTGACAGAGAGGGAGGCGGGAGAGCTGAACAACTGGCTCTACAAGCGACTCGCCTTCGCCGCGGTGGACAGCATGGACCAGTTGTTCGACCTGGCCCGCTTCAAACCGCGCCATGACCGGCTCGTCCAGCTCATCGAAGGCATAGAGCCGGATCTCAGCCCGGCAGTCGCCGAGTACGTGCGGCGACGGCTGTCCCACTTGTTCGCCCGGACTGCATTGCACCCGTCCCAGGACGCGGCGTCGGTCACCTTCCAGGGCGCTGATCTCAGTGCGATCCAAGAAGCCGCACCCGGACTCCTCGGCCAGATGATCTTCCGCGAGATCCGGTATATGTGCCGGTATCGGCAGCTGTACCACTGCTTCGAGAAAGCCAAGGCTCTTGAGGCATGGGACTACTGGAACAACCAGGGAATACCTACCCCCTTCAACGGAATTCTCCCGAAGGGGGAGATCGGAATCCATCCCGTCTACCCCCGAGCGTCAGTCAGAGCGTGGACGGCGGAACGGGACGAAAAAGGCTATTTACATCCGGCCGAAGAGGTCCAGGCTGCCATCACGCCGCACCTAGCCTCGTGGTGGGCGCCTCCACGCCAGCGCGAGATGCAGAACGCCACTGAATGATCTACGAGTCGAGTCAGCCCCATGCGCCCGATCTCTGATTCCCCCAACAGTTATACATGGATGGAGTTTCTGCATGACCGCCAAGCTCCTGACCATCCTGACCGGCATCAACCGCACCGCCGCGCCTTCGTCCGGAAGCACGATCCTCGTCCACGATCTTTACGGCGCGATGCCTGAAATCCACACGATCTTCCTGGGCAGGGCACCGGTCGATCAGGCATGGCAGGCTGCGTTTGATCAGCTGATCACCCTCTCCACGACGAAACGCCCCCACGGCCCGGACTTCGCCCCCTATGTTGACGAGCTGACGCGCGAGGTCGGTGCGCTCATCGAGAAGACCCAGCCGAATGCAATTCACGTCCAGCACCTTGGGTTCGCTCTCAGCCTGGCCTTCACCCGAGCCGCCGGCAACCTCCCGATCATCGCCATCGCCCACGGCCCCGACGTGATGGCGGCCGAGCGCAGCACATGGGAATGCGAGCTTCTGCATGAAGTTGCCGCCGCAAGCGCCGCGATCGTCGCCCCGACCTCCACCCTTGCCGACCGAATCGATCGTCTCACCGGACGCCGATTCACCGATCGACTCACCGTCATCCCGTGGGGTATCCCGTTGCGCGATGCCCGGGTAAGCGATCAACCGCCTATCGGAACCGGACCGCTAGCGTTGGTGCACGCCGGTCGTCTGGATGCCAATAAGTCCACGATCACCGCGATCGAGGCCATCGCACTGGCCGGTCAGCCGCACCGGCTGACCATCATCGGCATGGGCCCCGAGGAAGAAGCGCTTCGCGAGCGGGCCCGCTCCCTCGGCATCCAGGACCGGGTGGCGTTTGCGCCGTTCCTGCCCCGCCAGGAACTGTGGCAGCGCCTACCCGAGTTCGATGCCTTTGTTTTCACGACCTCCGGCTCGGAGGCGTTCGGCCTGGTGGCCATCGAGGCGCAGGCCCACGGCCTCCCCGTCGCCTACTCCAACGTTGCCGGGATGGCGGAGACCCTGGGCCAAGCCGGTACCCCGTTCACGGCAGGTGACCCGGCGAGCCTGGCGTCCGCGCTCGATCAGCTGGCCCGCGACGTGCACTGGCGCAAAGCCCTGATCCGCGCCGGGCTGGACAACTCCCGCCGGTACGACATCACCCACACCGCCAGGAAGTTGGCCGACCTGACCACCAAGGTCGCCTCCGCCGGACTTGTCTGATCCACCCCACTGTTGCTGGCTTGCGACGAGCCGCGGGTCAGCAGCGCGCCGGGGCGCAACTGGCGTTGGAGGGCTCCAATGTCACCGGCTGAACCTGCGTCCTGTTACTTCACTGACCCCTCGCCGTACCACCTGACCCGAACGCGGAGCGATCAGGAGGAACAAAGACGACATGGACAAACTACGAGGACAACCTCGGGTCGAGCGCGTGGCCGCGTTCGAGGACGCAGGCCGGCAGCTTGCCCGGCTCACGAAGGGGGGCCACCTGAAGCGAGGTCTGCGCGCCGTCCTCGCCCACCACGCGATCTTCGCGTTCAACCGGAACAACACGCCCGTTGGCAGCGCATCGCGGGCGCTCGGGCGATTCACCGGAACGCCGGCCTGCTGGTGATGGACGAGCCCACCTCCGACCTCGACGCCCGCGCCGAACATCTGGTGTTCACCGGTCTGCGCGAACTCGCGCAAGACCGGGCCATTGTCCTGGTCACCCACAACCTCGCCAACACCGTCGTCGCCGACCGGATCGTGGTTATGGAAGGTGGGTGCGTGACTGCCGAGGGCACGTTTTCCCAGCTGACGACCCAGCCCGGTCTCTTCCGCGATCTTTGGCTCCTCCAGCAAGACCGCGGTAACGCTTCCTTGGAGAGGGAAACATCATGACCGGCCACCAGACAGCGGTCCTCAGTCGTGATGAACGGCCGCACCGCCGGACGGCCGCATCTGCCATCTTCCTCTGGCCGGGTGGCGGAACTCTGCCTCCGCTTCCGGCCGCACCTTCGGGGCAACCGCGCGGGGACCCGCCCGCGCACGAGGTCGGTCACAGACAAGCCGGTGGGTCAGTCCAAGAGACGGTGGCACACGATGTTGCGCAGCCGGAACTCACGTTTGTGGGGTGGGAACAGCTCGTCGCACTCCATGGCGATCAGTGATGGGCTTCCGTCGGAACCAAAGGTGATCGGTGAGGGTGGACGCAGGTCTCTCGGTGCGCGCTTGATCCTGGGGTTCGATCGGGTTGTTGAACGACTTTGGAGATGCCGATGTAGGGGGCGGAGTACGGCATCCTGTCTGCCGACAAGATCCGATGCGCGTTCATGGCGGCCATGCGGCTCATTGATGGGTGCACGGTTCATGGCTGCGTTTATCTGCTTGGCGCCGCCCTTGCCCATGCCTCGTTCTTCGGTCCTGCTGTGGGAGAGGGCCAGTGCCGCCGGCGCGGCGGAGGAGGAGTTCGACTTGTGCCACGGTAGGGCAGCTGTAGCGAGATCCTGGCCGGTGACGTCTCGCCCCGTACCGACGGTCTGAGGTGAAGAGCTTTGCTGGCCGCCGGGCCTGTTCGTCCCAGCGCCGTCCAGGACTATGACACTGGCGATGACGGTGGCGGTGGCTGTGCCCGCCAGCAGCACAGTCTTGGTGTACACGCGTCGGCGCGATTGTCCTGGTCGCTCGCCTTTTTCGGGCATTGCCGGCCCCCGATACTCTTGATCGTTACGGTGCGTAGCGTACCTGTTGCGCTTCGGGCGTCCTGCGGTTTTGATCTTCCCTCGACGAATCATGGCGTTACATTTCATGTGGCTCGCCGAGTGGCTGCGCCCCCTGAGGGGCCGTTGTTCTGGCGACTGTCGGAGTGAGGCTGGGCTTCTTCCGATGCAGGTGCCCTGGCGCCGGTTTCGCATCGCGGTGCGGGGTGGGTTATGCGTTTCCGCTGTGCGGGGTGGCGCCTCGTGCGGGGCGGTCTTGTCTCATGAGGCTTACCGGTCGGATACCAGACAGAGGAATATAGCTTAAGGTAGCTTGGTGGCTACTTTAAGTCGCCGAGGTCTGGAGTGTCGATGCGCCTGCCCCTGCTGGTCACCAGTGCCGGTCTTTGTGCCGGACTCGTTCTCGCAGCTCTCCCGGCTTACGGTGATGCCCGGGTGAACGGCGTCTTCCTCGCTGTCTCGGCGCATGGGGGCAACACGATGAGGGCGGTTGGCCTGCAGTGTCCAGGAGTGACGAGAGGGCATCCGTACGGCGAGGTAGCCTGCGCTGCGATCGATGCCGTTGACGGCGATTTCGATCGCCTTCCTGGCAACCCACGCCGCCGCTGCGGCACGGAGTACGAGCCAGTCACCGCGACGATGGGCGGGCTGTGGCGGAACCGGAATATCGGATGGCACAAGACCTTTCGCAACGCTTGTGTGCTTTATGCCGAGACGGGCCCGGTCTTCCGCTTCTGAACGAGGTCACGGTCGGGTGCCTATCGATCAGCATGGGGTGGTCCGAAGGCCTCCGCCTGTCCTCGCCTGACGGTGATGGAATCCGGCTCCCGATCGTGTCTGGTCTGCAGGTGTCAGGATAACGAGCGGTACCTTCTCGGCGTCGTGGGCCGCATCCGGGGATCCATCGCCGGGCAAGATGCTGATGCCTAACGCCTGTGGACCTGGTGGTTGCTTGGCCGACACAACGGCGTACCCCCGATGAGCCGACCTTTGGAGGGGCCGGTCCAGGAACGGCGTAGAGTTCTGCCCGATACACTCAAGGAGTTTCGTCTCCTTTGCGAGCGATGCGCAATACCGGTTCGGCTGCATTTTCTTGCCATGACGCGCTTGCCGGATGTTTGTTCCTCTGGCCTCGAAGGTATGTAGCGGATCCTGGATCTGAGCACGAGAACCGGCTCGATCGCCTCGCCTGTGGCGAGGTTTGTTGCCCCTTATGTAGCGGTTGTCGGGCGTGAGCCCAGGTGCCACCCAAGCGCTGGAATGAGGCCGGGAATTCAAGGGTGCGGCATGATGCCATGTCTTGGCGATATCTATTCTCTTCCCGTGGCGTGGCACGAAGGGCGTGGTGGTAAATCGGCTGACGTAGCCAAACCCTCTGGAGGATCCTGGTGCTTCAGGAATGTCTTCCACATGATTGGAAGTGTGAAGAATCCGGGTTTCTGGGTGGAATGACCATCGCGGGCGCCCTGGTGGTCGCTTTGCTGGGTGGCCCAAGTGTGGCTTTGGCGCGCGTGGAGCCGTATTGCCCATTGGAATATGTCCCGGAGCAGGGACACCGGATGTTCGACATCGAGAAGCTGTGCGTCTTGGTACACAAGGACCTGACAGAGGGTCAGGGACTGCAATTCGGACGGCGGCTGGAAGATTCCCGGCGCGTGCCGGCGGGGACGGCGCCGTCTCCACAGCCCCGGGTGCGTTCGACGCCGAAGGACTCGGCCCCCAGATCGAAGCCGTCCACACCGGTGCCTGCTGTGCGCCCGCCTGTAGTGAGGGCGGATCGAGGGGAAGCCGGGCCGCGCGAGTATCGGGAGGCGGTTCCGCGGCCGGATCGCCCGTCGAAACCCGTCTCGCGCCGAGGTGACAACGCCAGAAGCGTCGAGCGCCGGCACGCTCAAGCCAACGACTCACGCTCGTCGCGGCGTGATTCCCGACGGCGTCCGACCACAGTGCCATCGCCCTCTCCGTCACCATCACCGTCGACATCGCGGCCATCTCCGTTGCCCACGACAACTGGCGGTGCAGACGATGTGACGGGGCATCGTTTCGGGGCTTTGTCTGGGGTGAGGCAGTCGCTTGGCGCTGCGCTGGCGTTCGGGCTGCTGGTCATGCTGCTAGCGGCCATGCTGATCGTCCGCCGCCGTGCTCGGCCGGGCGTGGGGGTTGCGGGCTCTTCTGCCGGGCGTTGTGGTGGCAGGGGAGACGGCGACATGGTGGCTGCCGCCTTCACGCAGACGCCTGAGATCGACACCGCCGCAGCGCGGCTCGTTGCCGGCGGCTTCCGCGAAGAGCATGCCGAAGAGAAGGCGGAAGTCGATGAGCCTCGGTTGGGCGGCGAGACCGTGGCGGACGGCGCTGGCGAGACGGGCATCGCTGACCCACGGCACGCTGCAGTAACCTCCTCTTCCGCAATGCTGATGGCGTCCGGCTTCGTGGCGGTGCCGGGCAAGGCGAAGGCCGAGGTGCTGGGAGTGCCGCGGTTGTCGTTCGGCGGGACGGAGCTGTCTTTCGGCCGGGCGGAGGCATCCGACCTGTTCGCCTTGTTGTCGACGTCTCCGGAAGGACTTTCGACGCAGAGCATCATCGACACCCTGTGGCCAGGTGATGACGGCCGTGGTCGCCGTTTGTTGGAGTCGGCGGTCAGGCAGCTCAACCAGGTGATGCGGCAGGCATCCGGTCTTGCGGTGGAGGTCAAATTCGTGCCGAAGGTACGGCAGCGCCGCCAGTTGGCGGCGGCCCATTTCGATGTGGACTATTGGCGATTTGAGAAGGCTTTCATCGGAGCGGGCAGCGCGGGAGAGGAGCCAGCTCGGCTGGCCGCGTTGCAGGAGATGCTGGCCCTGTATCAGGGGCCGTTGCTGGCCGGGCGTGATGCGCTGTGGATCGTTCCGCTGCGGCAGGCCGCTCAGCGGCAGGCGGTTGATGCAGCGGAGCGGTTGGCCGAGCTGGTGCGGGTGGGCGATCCGGATCGGGCGTTGGATGTGTTGCGGTTGGCGGTGGAGCGCATCGATCCGTACAGCGAGATGCTGTGGTGTCAGTTGATGACGGTCCAGGGTGAGCTGGGCCGTCAGCTTGCCGTACGGCGCTCGTTCGGGCTGTTGCAGGAGCGGCTTGCGGAGATCGACGCGGCGCCGAGCCGGCAGGCACGGCAGATCTTTGAGCGTTTCGTGCGTTAGCCGGTGATTTAGCCACGGATGAGGCAGGGCCTTGGCCGCGCCGGGATCTTATCTGTCTGCTTGGCGGAGGGTCTGCTGGTCGCACGAGGTGTAGGTCGCCAACATGACGGGGGTGAGCAGGTGAGTTGGCTGGGTGCCGTAGATGCGGGCCAGGAGGCGCAGCGTGTAGAGGGAGGGACGCCGGCCTGTCTCGGGAAAGTTCTCGTGCTCGTAGAGGCGGGATTCGCGGAGTCCTGCGCCGGTGGTGTCGGCGAGGCGGTGGTAGGCGGCGACTACCTGGGCGGCGGTGAGTCCGGCGGCGTGACGGTAGAGGCGTAGCGGTGTGGCGGGGCGGTCGAGGCCGAGGATGATGGCGATCTGGTCAATGGTGAAGCCGTGCTGGCGCAGGTATCGGCTGCGGCGGCGGCAGTCGAGGAGCGTCTGGTAGCCGGTGCCGGACATGATGTGAGGCCCTCTTTTCCGTTCGCCGTGCGACGGCGGATTGGTGCCCCCATGGGCACGGGATTGGGGGACGGTAGGCGGGCTCTGCCGAGAGGCTCAAGCTTCTGCGTGGGATGATCGCCGGGGGCCGCGGGCGTGCGATGGGATGGTGTGGGTCCCGTTGGTGCCGGTCGGCGCGGTGCCGGAGCGGGCTTGCGGGTTGGGGGTGTGATTCGGGCGGCGAGGTGGGTGATGGTGCTGGCCGCTCCCGGATCGGCCGGGGGCGTGACCCGAAAGGGGACAGCCAGCATGGACGATCGCACGCAGCACACCGCCTCGGGCGAGCAGAGCCGTCGCATCGCCTCACCGATGTACCAGCAGCCGCGTGGGGAGGAGTTTCCGGATCTGGCGCCGGGGCTGGTGATGTCGACGTACCGTTCGCGGCAGGTATGGAGCGGAATGGCCTGGCGGAGGGCGTTCGCGGGGCGAGGGAATCAGTCGGCTCCCGCGCGCCGGATGGTGGGCCAACTGCTGGCCGACACCGGCCGGGTGGAGGACGCGCAGTGGGTGACGGCCGAGCTGGTCAGCAACGCGCTGCGGCACACGCGCTCGGGGCAGGCGCGGGGGTTCTTCATGGTGGAGGTGCTGCGCGGCGCGGACGTGGCCCGGATCGTCGTCTATGACCTGGGCGGCGGTCCGGCCCCGGACTTCTCCCGAACGCCCGGCTCGCCACCTGAACTGTCCGAGCACGGGCGCGGCCTGGCCGGGGTAGCTGAGCTGGCGGTCCGGGTCGGGGTGGCAGGTGACGCGATCACCGGGCACGCGACCTGGGCCGACCTCGCCTTCACCAGCGGGACTGCCCGAGCGGCCCGAAGCGCCGACGAGGTTCGCCTGTGCCCTGCGGCTGGTGCGGTCGACTTTGCCGTGCGGGGGCCGGAGGTGGCTTCTGTGCGGGAGTTCGAGCCGGTGTCTGCTGGGCTGAGCGTGCCGGTGGCGATCAGCACTACCACCTGCCACGCCGCTGCGCTCTTGGGGCACGAGGAGGCTGCGGGCGATGTGCCGGACAGTCGGCAGGGCGGCCTGCCGGGCGTCTTGATGGTGCCGATGAGTGGACCGGGCTCGGACTGTGGGGAGGGGGTTGTTGGTCTGGACCCTTCCGCGGATCTGCGGAGGCCGTGTTGAGGCAGGGGGCGGACCAGGTGTCCGCGTTCGGTCAGGAGCCGTGGGCGCAGCACGCGCTGGCCGGGCTGCGCCGGGACTGGCCCGATTGGGCCTTCCTGGTAGTGCGGTACCAGTGGCTCGCGATGCGCGGCAAGCAGGTGGTGATCAGCGCCACCGGGCCGCAGGAGTTGCGGCACGCTCTGCCGCCCATCCCGCCTAAGACGAACCCGCCCCAGCCGGACCCGGAGCCTGGGTCGCGGGTAGCTGGCCTGTTCGAGGGCGGGGCGCCTGGGGTGAGCAGGACGGGGGCAGGCATGTCGCACCCGTCGGCCTCGGCGTCAATGCCGGGGGCGGGTGTGGCGTGTGATGGTGCCGGTGCGTGGCTGAGCGGCCCGCTGACGGCGGCAGCGCCGCGGTCGGGGGTGATGGCCGCTGAACGGTCGGTGACGGGTACGTGGGCGGTTGCTGGCGCTGACGGGGCGCGGGTGGCGTGGTGGCAGGACGGGTGGTGGCCATGGGGATGGCGTCGGGACCGGTCACGGCCAGACTCGCGAGCCCGGGCAGATGCTCGTCCGGTCCGCCGTGCCGGACCTGTGGACGGTGGTCGGCGTCGTCATCGCCGCGCCCGGTCGAGGCCCTCAGCAGAGGCTGCCGCCATCGCGGCCTGAGAGGTGCTGTCCGCGTCCCGGTGTGGTGGCCGGGATGGGGCTTGACACCTGGGGTGCAGGTGGGCGTTTGATACCGGTCCGCCCGCCCGTCCGGCGCGGAGGGTGCTGGGCGCGCGGGCACTGGGTGGGTTCGCCTCGTGTAGGGGCGAGGCGAACCCACCGCCGAGCTTGACGTACCGAGTCCGGTGACGCGCAGGTGGTCGTTGGCGGGGTGTCGCGTTCGCTGTTGCGGGCTCACACGTGGGGCGTTGTTCGGTGTCGCATCCGGTGTCGCGTTTTGTTGTCGCGTCCGGTGTTGCCGCTGAGAGCGCGACACCCCTTGGCGTGCCGTTTGCTGAGGTCATGCGGGTTTCGGCTGTTGCGATGGCCGCCCCGAATCGCCTTAAGGCGACTCCTTTGAATATATGTGTGCGCGTGTTCTCGTGGATGTCTGGAACCGTTCACCGGTCTCTTCTTCCTTGTCTGCGTCGCCTCCTCGTCCCTCGTCTTCTACCAGCAGTTGCCGGCCTGCGGCCTGGCCGCGGGCCGGCCCTCGCGGTGGCCTTGCCGTGAGCGGCGAGCAGCGCCTCCACTTCAAGTGGGTCGCGCGGGTCCCGGCCGGTGGACGTGGCCGGGGGCGGGTTCGCCGGGCCGGGTGGCCCCCGGCCGGGGGACGCGTGGGGCCCCGGTGCCGCCCGTGGGGCGGTCGCCGGGGCCTCTTGGGGTGCGGGGCCGTGTTAGGCGGTGGCGGGCGTGGCGGCCCTGTCAGGCGCGTCCGCGCGGACCGTGCCGTCCGCGCGGTCCGTGCCGTCTGTGGTGTCGCCGGGTGTGGTGGGGGTGGGCGGGTGGATGGCGATGTGGGCGGCGATCAGTGCGGCGACGTCGGCGGGCGGGGTGTCGGCGGGGAGGTTGGTTTCCGGGGTGGGGGTGTCGGGGCTGGTGGGGCGGGGGCGGAGGTAGGTCCATTCGATCGTGAGGGGGACGGTAGGGGCGTCGGCGGGTGCGTTGGGCAGGGGGATCTGCAACTCGACGAGGTGGCCGTCGGGTGAGCGGTAGAGCTGGTTGAACGTGTGGGCCTGCCGGTTGCCCTGAAAGCGGCGTTGGTAGCCGTGTTCGGCGAGGGCGCGGGTGTAGGGCAGCGTGAGGGGCATGCACGCGGCGATGTCGGCGCGGTCGGCGTAGACGTCGCTGAGGATGTTGGTCATGTGGTCGGCGATCACCTCGAAGTTGGGCTGTCCGTCCGGCATGCGTGCGTCGCAGGTGTGGGCGTCTTCGCAGGGGTCGCAATCGCCGCCCAGGGTGAACATGCCTTCGTAGGTGCAGATTTCGAGGAGGGTGCCGTCGTCGCCGCGTTCGGGGCGGACGATGACGGGCTGATCGTCGCGGTCGTCCCACATGATCGCCCATCCGGGGCCGTGGTCGGCTAGCGCGCGGGCGTGGTCGGGTTGCACGGTGCGGCGGGCGGCGGTGGTGTTGGCGTGTGTCATACGGTGCGCCTTTCGATTTCCCGGCGTTTTATTCCGGTGCGGTGTCGGCGGTGTTTTCCGCCTAATTCCATGGACGCTCGATCCGCAATGCGTGTCAACCGGGATGCGTATTAATCTCGCAGATTCTTTCGCGCGGAATTCGGGCAATCGGGTATCGTTCGCTGTCGTCCGGTGAAATAGGTGAAGAGCTGGACGCGCGTCTGATGTCAAGCCGATTCCATAAGTTTCTCGCGAGATGTTTCCGCAGATGAACGGTTGGTTTGTTAGGGTAGCCTCTCCAGCCGTTGGGGTGACTATATTTCTTGGCCGGTCGACTTGCCATCCGGGTTTTGTGCGAGGGATGGTCGTGACGCAAACGAAAAACACCGGCCCGAGCGCGGGCCGGTAATTCGACTGGAAAGGCGTCACGCAATGGCTATTCACACCCCGGAAATGCCCGCTACCGAAACCGTTCCCGCTGACACGGAAACCGCCGTCATCATCCCCACCGCCGCAGCGCCCCTGACGGCCCCTGACAGCCCCGACACCGCGACCCCGGACACCGATCCCGCCACGGACATCGACGCGCGTGTGGCGGCGGTGTGGGCGGTGTTGGAGTCCCTGCCGGGTGGGTCGGCCACGGGGATCGGGGCGGCGGCCGGTCTGAGCCGGGTGGCGGCGGCCAAGATCCTCAACCAGATGGAGGCTGACGGGTTGGTCCGCCGTGAGCCGGGCGTGAACGACGGCACCACGCGCGGCCGGGCGGCTGACCGGTGGTACCCGATCACGACCGACCCCGCCGAGCCGACTGACACCGCCGACGCGTCTACCCCGGCCCCCGAATTGCCGGAAGCGTCGGATGCCGCGCCCGCCGCGACCTCCGCACCGGACACGGACACGCCGAACGCGGACGCGGTATCCGCGTCGGATGAGGAAGCACTCCAGCCCGCCATCGGTTCGGCCGACCCCGCCCCGGCGGATGAGCCGACCGATGACGATGAGGAACTGATCGGTGACGAGGCGACCGGCCAGGGCTGCGACGGGACCGATGACGAACTCGGCTCGATTTCCGACGCCAACGCCGACGCCGACGCGTCTGGGCCGGTGGCGGACGATCCGGCGTGGGCGCGGGCACAATCCGAACTGATGGAGCTGGTCAACCTGTTCGGCGGGGTGATCACGGCGAAAAGCGAGGGTAACGCCGTGATGGCGTTGGGATACCTGGAAATGGCCATGACGAAGGTCGCCTCGGTGCACCGCAACGCGCGGGCGGTACTCACAGGTACCGCTGCCCCGGCCCGTGGGGTGTCGGTGGCCCGTCCGGGTGCCGGTGGCGGCGCGGGCGGCAGCGTGCGAACGGGTGGGTTGCGGGACATGGTGCACGCGCACCTGATCGAGTTCCCGGACAAGGAGTTCACCCCGTACGAGATCGGGCGCGTGTTGGACCGCTCGTCTGGTGCGGTGGCCAACGCCCTGGACCGGCTGGTCAGCCTCGGGGATGCGGTGTTGGCGACGGAACGGCCGCGCAGGTTCGCCCTCGCCCCCAACGCCGCCCCCACCGCCAACCCCACCCCCGCCGACGCTGACGACGAGGGCGGTCCGGCAACCGACACCTACGACGGGTGAGCCGGGGCGGGCCGCCCTGATCGGCCCGCCTGCCCCGGCCTGGTAGCGGGCGGGATACCCCTACAGACCCGCCCGCGCCCCCGGCCGACCATCGCGCCCCGCGCGTTCGGCCCTACCGGCAGTACCGCCCACGCCGGGCGGCAACACCCCACACGGTCACCCGCTGATCACCGGCCCACACCGGGGGCGGGGTCCGATGCACCAACCCACACCTATCGCGGCATGGCGTCTGTTTCGCATGCCCGCACACCACAAAGTCGCACGTCAGAAAGGTTCTGTCATGGCTCACGAGATCGAGATCTTCGCCAATGGTTCGGCCGGGTTCGCCGCTGCTGGGAAGCCGGGCTGGCACGGGCTCGGTTACACCGCGCCCGGCCCGATGACCGCCGAGGAGCTGCTGTCCAACGCCCAACTCGCCGGGTGGAACGTGCGGAAGGTGCCGGTCGGCCAGGTTACCGACCCCGTCACCGGCCTGCCGGTCGTCACGGACGAGGACTTCCTCGTGGTGCGCACCAACCCGGTAACCGGCCAGCCCGAACGTCTCGGCCGTGTCGGCCGGGACTATCAGGTCCTGCAGAACGAGGACGTGACCGGGTTCCTCCAGACCCTCGTAGACGAGTCCGGGGCGATCTTCGACACGGGCGGCTCGCTGAACGGCGGACGCCGGGTGTTTGTCACGATGCGGCTGCCCGAGCCGCTCATGGTTGGCGGGTTCGATCAGCTCGACCTGTACCTGGCGGCGTTCTCCCGGCATGACGGGTGGGGGTCGTTCGTCACGGTCGCCACCCCGGTCCGGGTGGTGTGCGCGAACACCGAACGGGCCGCGCTCGCGAACCACGCCTCGAAGTTCACCGTCCGGCATACCGGCAACGTGGCCGGGCGCATCGCCGAGGCGCGTGAGGCGCTGAAACTGACCTGGAAGCACGGCGAAGCGTTCGCCGCCGAGGCCGAGAAGCTCCTCGCCGTCCCGATGGATGTGAAGGAGTTCCGGCAGTTCGCTACCCGCCTGCACCCCCTTCCGGCCGACGCGAAAGAGCTGGCGAAGCGTAATCACGACCTGACGATGCGGGATCTGGAGTACCTGTTCGCGCAGGCTCCGACTCAGGAGCCGATCCGTAACACGCGCTGGGCCGCCTACAACGCGGTGACCGAGCGGCTGGACCACAAGAGCCCGGTGTTCGGCAGCCGCGACGTGGCGACCGTACGGGCGGAGCGGGCCCTGCTGGATGACCACGACAACGCCAAGCTCAAGGCTCGCGCGTTCCGGCTCCTGGCCACCGCCTGACCCACAGCCCCGGTGTCCGGCACGGCTCCAGCACGGGGCCGTACCGGACCCACGCCGACCAACCCGCGACCGGCCACACAGACCGCCCGCCCCCATCCCGGGTCGCCCCGGCAGGTGGCGAGCATCCGGTCGGGGCTGGGGCACCCCGACCGGCCGATACCCCGCCCCACGTACGTCATCAACCGCTACAGAAGGAGATCGTCATGGGACGACTCGAAGACCTGGCCGTCCACTACGCCAACGCCGCCCGCTGGGAACTCGGCGAGGCCCTGATCCGCATCGCCTCCCTCGACGATGAAGGCACGTTGCACGACAAGGACCTGGCCCGTATCGCCTACGCATACCAGCGGATGTCGTGGTGGCAGCAGGTCACCGACCTCACCCACGGCCGCGAGGAGACGATCGACGGCGCGACCGCGCTATTGACCGTACGGCACCAGGCACGGGAGCTGCTGATCAACGCCCGCCCGGTGAACAACGGCGGCTTGTTCGCCCTGGCCATGGCCGAATCCCGCAGAGGTGGCGCGCGTGCCTTTCTGGACGCGACCGAGAAGCTCGCCGAGGCGCTTGCCCTCCCCTCCGATCACGACGCCCGTCCGGCTGATACGGGCCTGCCAGCCAGCACCGCGATCGAGCGGGACCAGGCCGAGGGCGACCGTCCGTGACGCCGTGCGCGGGCGGTTCCCGGTTCGAGCTGACGGGCTGGGAATGGGACCTCGCCATCGCGAGGTCCCTGGCCGCTGCGAAGCAGCCTGTCCGCCTCGCTGTCGCGTGGTGGCGGCCGACGATCGTGCCGCCGCCCCGGCGGCCACCCCATGACCCCCGCCACCTCCTCCCCCTTCACCGGTCCTGTCACCCGAGGAAAGGAAGACACACGATGGATCACCTCCACCAGACCGGGCAGGAGCGGCGCCCGGTCGAACAGCTGACCGCCGAGAGGATCACCGCTGTCCGCCACACGTTCTACACAGCGACGGCGAAGGTGATCTTCGTCTTGCAGAACGGGCAACGGCTGTCTGGCGAGCAGTCGTTCGCCGCCGCCCACGCCCAGGCATCGCGCGCCTGGTGGGATCTGGTGGAGGAGGAGATCACCGGTAAGAAGCTGACCGCCGATCACGCTCTGCGGCGGGTGCGGTCCTGGACTCGCCACTATCTCACCGGGGAACCTCCGGCCGCCCGGCCGGGCACGTTGTTCGATCACGCCCTCGCCCACGCCGCGCGCATCGCCGCCCGTGACTTCCTCACCGACAGCGGCCACCTGCTCACCCAGCACCTCATCGACCAGGCAGCCAACCCGGTCACGTCTGCACCGGTGGAGCACGACCACCTCCGATCGGACAGCCCCACCCCGCCAGCCTCGACGGTAGCGGGGCCATGACCGGCCAGCCGACCTCTCGGGCGCGTCCCGGCGCAGGCGGCATCCCCCAAAGGAAGGACACCCCTGTCATGAACAACTCCCAGCGGCATCCCGCCACCGGCGCACCACCCGAAAGGGTTCCGGCCTCACTGCAGGCGATCACCGAGCAGGCCCGGCACACCTGGCAGCATCACCTCGACGACATCGTCCGGCGACTCGGCCGGGGCGAGCGGCTGACCGCCGAGCAGATCTACGACACCCTGCGCGCGCAGACCCTGTGCATCTGGTGGCGGCTGCTGGCCCGGCACATCGAGCACACCGAAAGCCAAGGCATGCGTCCGGACCAGTCCGTCGCCAAGTTCGTCTCCTGGATCACTCCCTACCTCGACGACCCCACCCCGCCAGACCCCAGCCAGGCCGTACGAAGGTGCGGGCAGGACGGCGAGCTGGAGCTCGCGCTGGCTCACCTCGGCCACAGCCTGGCCCTCATCCGGCAAGGCGCCGCCCGCACCTTCCTCGCCCAAGCCCAGACACTCGCCCAGGCCGAGACACTCGCGCCAGCCTGCCCAGCAGAGCAGGCTCCGAGTGCCTCGATCGGACAGGAGGCCACGGCATGACCCACCCCCACCTCCACCACACCGGCACCGGTGAGCACGTGCCCACTGCGCTGCGGCCATCGGACGCCCGCAGGTCCGGATCGGACCGGGCGGATAGCACGCAAGTGGAGGTCTTCCAGATGCTCGGCTGGCGCTGGGACATCACCGAGGCCAAGAAACTCACCCAGGGCCGGGCCCCGGATGGGCAGATCGTGACCGAGCGGTGGGCGGCCATGATCCAGCTCGTCGCCATCGACGCCGAGCACGTGGTCCAGGTGGATCTGTCCGAGCCGCTGATCATGGCCACGGTCCCGAACGGCGGCATGCTGATCATCGACGGCTGGCACCGCCTGTGCAAGGCGGTGGCCTTCGGGGTTGCGGAGTTGCCTGCTGTGATCCTCACGGAAGAGGAGGAGCTCGCCTGCCGGATCTTTGGCGGCGAAGAGGACGACGAAGAGACGGAGGGAGAAATAGAGGGAGAGGGAGACACGACAGACGAGGACACGTTCGGTAGCGCCTGATCCGGTGGCGTAGGGGGTGCGCCCCGTCCAGCACAGGCAAATTGCGCTGGCCGGGGCACACCTCCTCCACCACCGGGCCTCATGACGTTAGCGGCATTGCGGTGCCCTATATACGAAAGTGCCTGCCTCGATCTGGGCGATGATCTCCTTCACTTCTTTTGCTGGGTCCGACGGCGGGCTGGTGTTGGGGGTCGGTCCGGGCAGGCTGAGGTGGGGGACGGGCTTGTTCGCCTCGGGCCTGGGCTTGATCCTTTTGACGAGGGGTCCACCCCCATCGGGGGCACCTGCTGGGCGAGGGTAGAGGGTGTGCCCGATAAGGCGCAGCACGGATTCGATGGGCAGCAAGTAATCGATGAGGCTGGTCTCGTCGTCATCGGTGAGGGTGGGGTCTTGGGGCCGGTTGCGGTTGTGCAGGGTGACCTGGCGAGCGCGGTGAAGGTGGTTGTAGAGCTTGCCTTCCAGCCATCCGGCTTCGCTGCTGTTGAGTGTCTCGTCCTCGTTGGATTCGTAGCGGATGAGCAGGGCTCGGTACCAGTGGTCGCGGTCTTTGAGCTGCTGGAGGACACGGTGGCGTAGCCCGGGGTTGGTGGCTTTGCCGATGTAGGCTCCCCACCTGCCCTGCGGGTCGGGGCGGTCGAGCAGGATGTAGGCGCCAGGGACGTTCCAGCCGCGTTCGAGGCGGTTGGCGTGGTCGCGGTCGAGCAGGAGCATGCCGGCGACCTTGTGCTTGGCTCGGATCTTGATCGGGTTGTTGAGGTCGTAGGAGAGGCTGACCACAAGCTGGGACGGGGCAAACCGCATCGCGCACACGAGGCGCCTCCTTCACCTGCGAACCGCCGGAGATGTTCCCGGACAGTATCGGACACATTCCTCTCCGTGACCACATGTTCCGGGAAGAAACGAGCAGCTCACCCACCAGATAGGTCCCCGCCGGTACGGACGCTCCTATGGCGAACGCCGTGACAGCCATGGTCGGGGCCGTCAGCCCGCGCGGTCCGCCGTGGCTATGGTCCGGGGTGTAGGGCGACATTCTTTTTGAGCACGTAGGGCCTGGCCAGCGACACAGATGGTGTCCATGATCTTCAGGGCTGGTCTTGGAGTTGGCCTGGTTAGGGCCGGTCCTGAGCGGTGTCCTACGCGTCTACGTGGCGGCTGCGGCGTGCGGTCAGCGTGGGTCGGGTTGGCTGCTCGCGGCGTGGGCGGCCGGGCGGGTGAACCCGATCAAGTCCCGCCGTTGGTAGCTGTCGATCTTCACTACGGTGCGGCGGTTGGGTGCGTGGATCATCTGTCCGCCGCCGATGACGAGGCCGACGTGTCCGGGACCGTCCGGCTCCATGCGGAAGAAGGCCAGATCGCCGGGCTGTTCCTGGCCGGGCGGGACGGGTGGGCCGTGTCGCCATTGGTCGGCGGCGACGCGTGGGATGGTGATTCCGGCGGCTTGGTAGGCGCGCATGGTCAGGCCGGAGCAGTCGAAGGCGTTGGGTCCTTCGCCGCCCCAGACGTACCGCTTGCCGAGTTGGGCATGAGCGTAGGCGAGCACGGCGGCGATCTGCTCGCCGGGGATGAGCGGGACGCAGGTCCCGGCGAGCGCGTCAACAAGACGTTGGGCGAGCGGCTCCCACGGTGCGTAGGCGTCGGGGCGGCCGGAGCGCTGGACGGCTTGCGCTGCGCGGGTGAGCGGGAGCTGTTCCCAGCGCGTCACCGTGATCAGGCGGTTGTAGAAGATGCTGGTGGCGTAGCGGGGGTCAAGGATCTGCTCGCGCGTTCCCCAGCCTTGTGAGGGACGTTGCTGGAACAGGCCGAGGCTGTCGAGGTGCCCGTAGGTCAGGTTGCGGAGCTTGGATTCTTGCAGGGCGGTCGCGGTGGCGATCACCGCCGCTCGTGCGGGCAGGCCGCGCTCCATCGCGATCTGGACGATGAGCGTCGCGTGGGCCTGCTGGTCGCCGTCCAGGGTCAGCGTGGAGGCGAGGCTGGTGGACGCGGGGGCCGCGACCGGGTCGCCCTCCGTACTGCTCATCGTCGCGGGTGTGATGGTGCAGGCGAGGCCGCCGGGCGTTGGGGAGCCGCTCAGGATGCTGGTGGCGGCTGCGAGGAAGGCCAAGACGATGAGCAGCGAGAGGGCGGCGCCGGCCGCGGCGGCCTTCACCTGCTCCGGCCCTCCTCTTCGCCGAAGATGCGATTCAGGAGCGCGTTGTCGTCCTCGGTGGTCGCGGGCTGTTCTGGGTTGCGGCCGAGGGTGAGGTGGGGCCAGCCGTTGCACAGCTCGGCCAGTCGCATCCGGGCCTGGTCCGGGTGGGTGGTGATGGGCAGCCAGCAGGGCCCGGCGGGGCCGTTGTCGAGGTCGGTTTGTACGGCGGTGGCGATCGGGAGGTCGGTGGTGGTGATGAGGTTGCGGAGGTTGGTTTCGCGGGTGCGGCTGGGGAGCCAGAACAGCACGGGGGTGGTGATGTGGGTGGTGTCGGCGAGGTCGGTGTAGGCGGCGAGTTTGTCGGTGACTTTTGCGAGGGTCATGCTGCCGGTGTCGTGTTCGAGGAAGAAGTCGATCTGACGGTTGTTCTCGGACCAGCAGCCGTAGGCGTCGGGCCTGGCCAGGTCGCCCCAGATCTTGGCGCACTGCTTTTCTGACAGCCACGCCCGCACATGAGCGTCGGGCTTGTGGCGGGCCAAGTAGCCCAGGTGGACGAAGAAGTTGTTGACGCCGAGTTGGTGGCCGCTCTTGGCGGAGACGGCGATCGACATGGCCAGGTCCGGGTGATAGCCCAGCTCTTTGACGGTGGTGTGGCTGCGTAGGGCGAGCAGTTCGGCTCCGGCGCGGCCGAGCACCCAGTGGCAGGGGGCGGAGCCGCCGTGGGGAGTCCAGGGCCGGTAGCGGGTGATCGTGTGGAGTTTGCGCAGGATGCCCAGGCGGCGGCGGGTGGGCTGCGGTTTGGTGAAGAACAGCTTTTCCAGCTGGTGGGTGGTCAGCACCCGGTGGTGGAGAAGGTGTTCCAGGATCTGGTAGTCGCGCGGGGTGAGGCGGGCGGCGGCGTGGGCGATGGCGTCGGCATCGAAGCGGGGCAGACCGAGCGGGATACGGGTGACGGGCATGACGGTTCTCCCGGGGTTGAGACGGATGCTGTTGGTGGTGTGGCCGGATGGGTGAGCGGCTGGCCGAGGACGCGTCAGTCGAGCTGCTCATCGCGGGTGGCGGGCTGACCATGGAGGCCAGGGCGCAGGTCCAGTTCGACGCTGACCTGGCGAGCCCTGCGGGCGGGGAGCCGGGGCGCACGGCCGGGCCGGGTGAACTGCTCGCGCGACGCCTGCCGTAGTGCGTCCTGTCGCCCCTCGATCGCGGCTGGCAAGGGTCGGGTGCGCAGGGTGAAGGCGGAGGTTTGCCGACCGTCCACGAGGAGGCGGGCGGCGGCTTGGTAGGCGCCCAGGTGGGTGAGGTCGTGCGGGCTGATCAGTGGCGCGGTGTGGTGTTTGAGGTCGTTCGCGTCTTTGGGTGAGGCGTTGAAGTAGATCTTGTTGCGCGCGTCGGCGGACAGGGCTTCGCGCAGGTCGGCGGGAAGCTGGTCAAGGTGCTGGTGGGCCAGGATGAGGGAGAGCCGGTAGCCGCGTGCCTCGGCCAGGACGTCGTTGATGTGGCCGGGCAGATTCAGGAAGTTGTGGCACTCGTCGATGACGAGGCAGGCGTCTGGCCGGTCGGTTTCGGCGAGGTGGGAGCGGCGGGTGGTGGCTTGCCAGGTGTGGGCGAGCAGGATGGAGCCGAACAGCCGAGCGGCGTCATCGCCGAGGATGCCTTTCGGGAGCCGGGCCAGAACGAGGCCGCCCTGGTCGAGGAGTTGGCCGATGGGGACGGTGGTGTCGGGGCTGGCCAGCGCTTGGCGGACGAATGGCCGCAGCAGGACGGCGCGGAGTTTGTTCATGACCGGGCCGATGACGGTGGCCTGCCCGGCGGGGGTGAGGGCTTCGTAGGAGTCCCAGAACCCGCCGAGCAGGCTGTCGTCCAGGTGCCCGATGATCTGCGCGCGGAACGCCTGGTCGGTCAGCAGACGGGGCACCTCCGCAAGGGTCGCCTTACGGCCCAGAACGCTGGTCAAGGTCAGGCAGGTGGAGCGGAGCAGGTCATCGACTCGTGGCCCCCAGGCTGTGGAGAAGCAGCGGTGGAAGATGGTGACGACGGAGTCGACGGCGAATGCGGGGTCGTGTCCGGCGAGGATGTTGATCGATGGCGGCGGGGCGGGGTCTTGCGGGTCGAAGACGACGGTCTTGCCGATGGCTCGTTCGGGGAGTCGGTTGAGGATGTCGGTGATCAGGTCGCCTTTCGGGTCGATGACCAGGGCGCCTCGCCCGGCGTGGGCGTCGGCGAGGACGAGGTTGGCGAGCAGGGTGGATTTGCCGACGCCGGTGCCGCCGAGCACGTGGGTGTGGTGCCGTCCGTCGGCCACGGGTAGGGCGACGGGTCGCCGTGGGCCGCTGTCGGCGTCGCCCAGGACGCGGGCCGTACCCATGACGGTGGTGCGGGGTACGGCCGGTGGCGGGGCGATGGGGCGGGCTCCGGCGCGGGTGACGCCGGGGGCGTCGATGTCCCACGGTAGGTGCGCGAGCGTGGCCAGCTCGGCGACCGACAGCAGGTAGCCGCGGTCGAGACGGCGCGAGCCGATCCTCTGGCGCGGGCGCCAGAGGCGGGCTCGACGCAGGTACTGGTGACTTCCGGTGAACAAGGCGAAGACGCCGGCCAGGGTGTGTGCTTGGCCTCGCAGCCACCCGCGCACCAGATCGGCGGGGTGCCCGGTGCGATCTCGGCGGATGGTTGCCGAGGTGTCCACGACGGTGGGTTCGCGGCTGGTGGAGACGGCGTAGCGGACGGCTACCTCATAGCGGGGCTGGCCTGCCTTGGTGAGGATGGCGCGGACCTGTTCGGCGCGTTCGGGAAAGTCGCGGGCCAGCTCGCCGGGGCGGTGGTGGTCGCGTGTGCCGGTGGGCATGGGCAGGATGGCGTCGAAGAGGCGGCCGAGGTGGTGGCGGCTGCCTCCTCCGCGTAGGTGGGCGGCTGCCCGGTAGGCGTGGTGGAGGCGGTGGCCGGTGGTGGGGCGGGCGAGGATTTGCACGACGGCGTGCTCGCCTTGGCGGAGTCCGCTCATGGCTTCCAACAGGGAACGGGCGGGGTCGTGGTCGTGCTGGGTGGTGAGCGGGAAGTGCTCGGGCGCGGCCAGGACGAGCCTGCCGCCCGCCACCTCTGCATCGTCGGGCAGGGGTGGGGTGGCGGGAGTTGTGGTGGTTGTCGCGCCGGGCCAGGCGGCTTGGATGGCCTTCTCCACCACGCCGGGCGGGATGATGCCCGGCACCCACAACTGGATGCGGACTCCGGCGTCGCTGCCGTGGTACTCCCACACCAGGTGCGGCTGCCCGGTGAAAAGGCGCGCCCATGCGGGCCGCAGCAGGCCGACGAGTTGGCGCCACAGCACCACGGCGCCCTCGGGGTCACTGCGCGGCGGGGAAGAGATCTCGATCAGACGGGCCTGCGGGGCCAGGCCGGCGTGATGAGCCCAGCCGAGCAGGTAGCGCACCGCAGCGAGCACAGACCAGATGACGGCAAGGGCCAGGGCGATGCGGGGTCCGTTGGCGAGAGCAAACTCGGGCATCCGTGACGGCAGCTCAGCCAGGAAGTCGAGGGCGTCCTGGACGTCGTGTTCGTTGATATCGCATAGCAAGCACGGGCTTTCGGGGTCGGCAGTGGTCAGATTCACAGCGGGTCGCTCTCCTCGTCGTTGTAGTGGTCGGTGGCGGTTTCGGTGGAGCTGGTCGGCTGGGGTGGGGGTGGGGGCTGTTGATCGAGCTGGTCGAGTTCGGCGAGCTGGGCGGGGTCGGTGGTGATCAGCTCGGCTTCGCGGGGGGAGGCGATGATGTGGAAGGCGGCTCGGCTGGCGGGGCCGGCGACCAGGAGTGCCTCGCCCCGTTCGGCGGTGAGCAGGAACTGGCGCTCGCCGTCGGTCAGGTTGAAGGCGTCCCCGACCGCGCCGATTGCCTGCGGCGCCTGACGCAGCAGGATCTGGTTGGCCGCGTTGGCGACGATCGCCTGCCCCAGTTCCGAGCCGAGCAGGTCCGCGGCGTCCTGGGTGACGACGGCGAGCCCGGCCCAGTGCTTGCGCGCGGCCTTGGCCATCCGGAAGAGGAAGCGGGCGCCTTCGGGTTCTTTCATCAGGAGCCAGGCCTCGTCCACGACGACGAGGCGCTTCTTGCGGTCGCGGGGGTTGGCCACCCGCCGCCAGATGGCATCCAGCGCCAGGAGCGTGCCGACCGCTTTCATCTCCTCGGGCAGGTCCCGTAGAGAGAAGACGGTCAGGTGCCCAGCCGGGTGGGTGGTGGTCGGGCCGTCGAAGAGCTCGCGGTAGGAGCCGGAGACGTAGGGGGCGAGCTGCGCGGCCAGTTCCTCCCCTGTCTGACCGGCCCTCTCTTTGGTCAGGGTGGTGACCAGATCAGCGAGCACCGGAGCGGGCCGGGTCCACGTCGCCGGATCCCGGATGATCCCAGCCGCCTGGTAGGTGGCGATGATGGCCGAGTCGAGTACGACGCGGGTCTGCGGGGCGAGCTGCGTGCCGCCGAGCATGGTGGCGATCAGGGTCTGCAGGAACATGGCCCGTCGCGACAGCACGTCATCGCGCGGGCCGTGGCTGGCGGGCAGGTCGAACGGATTCCATCGCACCCCGGCCGCGCCCAGGTGCAGGCAGGTGCCGCCGACCGCTCGGGCGAGGCGTGCGTATTCGTCTTCGGGGTCGACGACGGCGACCTCGACGCCCTGGTATAGCAGGCGGAGGGTTTCGAGTTTGGTGAAGAAGCTTTTGCCCGCGCCGGAGCGGGCGAGGACGACGGAGTTGTGGTTGTCCTGGGTGTAGCGGTCCCACAGCACGACGCCGGAGCCGGTGGCGCTCAGCCCGTACAGCACGCTGGTCTCGCCGACCTCGGTGGCGAGGTCGGGTGAGGTGAACGGGAAGGCCGCAGCCAGGGCGGTGGTGTCAAAGGTGCGTGTGGCGCCCAGGGAGTCGACGCCCAGCGGCAGAGTTGTGGTCCACCCCTGCAAGGCGCGGAACGTGGCCTGTTGGGCGTCGAGCAGCAGCGAGGAGGCGAGCGCCCGGACGCGTTCGACCTCGGCGGCCAGCTCCGGCTCCGAAGCCGCATGGATGGTGAGGTAGAGGCCGACGTTGAACAGACGGCCGTGGCCTCGGGCGAGGCTGTCGGCCAGGTCGGTGGCGTCATCGGCGGCGGCCTCGGCGGCGAAATCCTGGAGTCTGCCGTGTTGGGCGTCGGAGCGGCTGGCTGATTCCAGGCGGGCGAGCTGGCGGCGCAGCCGCATCGCGGCGACCTGCTGCGGGATGGGTTCGACATGCAGCGACACATCCAAGTGGCCGGGGTAGGTGAGCAGGGGTTCCAGCCATCCCGCACCGACCTCGCGCGGGTAGCCGGTGACGGCGAACGATGCGGAGACGGCGTTGGGCAAGGTGAGCGTTCGAACGCCGACCTGGACAGCGGCCGGGCGGGTCGAAGCGCTGGATTCTTGGTCGCGGGTACGGCGGCGCAACTTCATGCATTTCCCCCGAGGTTGTGTGTGGTGGTGTGAGTGGCGGAGATCAGCTCGTCTGGCAGGGCCTGGCCGAACGGATGCCGGCCGCCGGGATCGAGGCACTCCGCGATTGCCTGGGCGGCTTGGTCGGCGTCCAGAACGCGGGCGGTCACCCCGAGCGCGGCCAGAGCGCGTTCGGCTTCTGCAGCCCGGCGCAAGACAATCGCGGCCGAGGCGGCACGCCGTACCGAACGGCGTGCCCGGCTCGTGGCCGGGTGGTCGCGCAACACGACGAGAACCTGCCGGGTCAGCAGCTCGCGCGTGCTGTTCAGGTCGCCTAGGTAGGCGGCGTGTTCGCGGGCAGCCTCGGCGAGCGCGGCATGCGGCAGGACCTCGGCCTGGTGCTCGATGGCCTGGATGAGGCCGGACAGGTCCGCGAGCCGGGCCCGGGCCAGCAGTTGCACGGGCGTTTCGAGCGAGTTCAGCCACCGCCCGAACGCCCCGACCAAGGCCGCCTGCTCGCCGGTGGTGCGCAGGTGGAACGACAGGGTGCTGGTCTCCACGAGAACGGCGACGCCTCCGTCGGTGAGTTCGAGGGCGCCGTCGGTGCGGATGGCTCGCACCGGTAGCCGGAGTGGGGCGGGGAGCTGGCCGCGCAGGCAGCACCACCTGGGCGGTTCGGCGACCCCGTCCGGCGCGGGCACGAACTTCTTGGCGGTTCGGGCGTGCAGCAGGGCGGCCAGGGCGAACCGGTCCAAGGTCAGTCCGTCACGGCGTCCGAGCGCGACCGCGAGGCCGAGCGCGAGGAGCGGGAGCAGGATCGCTGCGAGGATGACGACCGGTAGGAGTTGGTGGAACAGGTAGTAGATGGCGGCGGCGATGCCGCCCGTCAGGGTGACGATGAGAAGTTGGCGGATAGTGAGCCCATAGGCGATCTTGTCTGGCTTGTTGATGTCGGCGGGGATGCGGGCCAGCAGCGGCGGTGGTTCAGGGTTGTGGTTCACCGGCCCTCATTCCTGGGTTGATGCTGGGTGCGCGAGATGCGGCGGGGCGGCGGGTCGAGACGGAGACGGAGCTGGCCGGGGCGGGGGACGCGGGTGGGCATGCCGGGCAGCATGGGTTGCGCCCAGGGCGGGCGGGGCCGGATCCAGGGCCCCGACGCCGACGCCGACGCGGGCGTAGCCGGTGGCGTTGTATGTGGTGTGGGTGGTCGCGGGACGCGGGTGACCGGGAACGGCAGCGCGAGTTGGGTGCCCTGCCGGGCCCGTCTCGCCGCCGCAGACGCTGCTTTGGGTGTCGGCGCGGGTGGGGTTGGGGTGTGGGGTGGCAGGTTGAGGGGGAGTGGGAGCTGCTGCCAGGCGGGCGTGTGGTTGGGCATGGCGGCTCCTGGCGTTGGGTTGGGTTGCGTGTGCGGGCCAGGCCGGGGTCCGCGTCCCTTCGGGCCTTTCGGGCTGTTTGAGCCGTGGGGTCCGCCGGGGCGGCCTCGGGATGGTTTCCCGCCGTGCCGGTGTGCGGCTGCCCCGGCTCTCTTGCGGGCGGCTGATCCTCCGGCTTTGCCGAGAGTGCGGGCGGCGCCGAGGGTCTTGTAGACGATCACGGCTTTGACCAGCCGTTTCAGCATGTGGGGCTGGCCCTGCTGCCAGATCGTTTTCGCGACCCAGCCGGGGATCTTGATCAGCACGAACAGGACGCCGATCACGATGAGCGCGTCCAGGACGCGGTTGACCGTGGGCCGCAACGTCGCCTCAGCGGCGTCCCCAAGCCCGGGACCGGCCGGTGCGAGCGGGTAGGTGCCGGGTGCGTCGGTCAGGAACAGCTTGAACGCCAGGATCAAGGCGAGGGCTTGCAGGATCTGGATGGCGAGGAGCCCGAAGAAGCAGCGCCACCACAGCCGGGCGACGCTTTCGGTCTGTGGCAGGGCGTGAAACAGCAGAGCCAAGGGTGCGGCGATGATGACGAACAGCAGCAGGGTGATGCGGATGAGTCCGATGAAGGCCAGCAGGAGTCCCATCAGCACCGCCGCGCCGATCAGCAGAACCAGGAACAGCGCGGTGCCCTCCGGGTCCTTGATCAGGCCGTCGACTTTGGCCGCGATCAGGTTCCCGGCCCGCTGCCCGTCGACGCCGTCACCCAGCAGGGCGGCGACCATGGCGTTGGCCAGCTCGATGGCGTACTGGCAGAGGGTGAGCGAGGCGTTCAACGCCACCACCGCGACCACCAGGCGCGGGATGACCTCGCCCGGGGTGGTGGAGGTGTGCGCGCTGCCGTAGGCCATCACGATGACGCCCCCGGCGAGCACCATCAGCACGAGCAGCGCGTTGGCGACCGCCTGTACGTGCCCGGAAAGTTCCCGGACCCGTTGGAGCATCATCGGCGGCGGCGCGGACAGCAGGACGCTGCCGACAGAGACGAAGGCGGGATTGATGGCGTCGGTGACCAGGCGGGTGAACCAGCCGTTCATCGCTTGGTTGATCTTGCAGCCGATGTCCATCCACCCGCACTCCTGCACACCACCGGGCGGCGTAGCGGGAGGCGTGGTGGGAGGCGTGGTGGGCGGCGTGGTGGGCGGAATCCAGCTCACCTGCGGCGACGGAGCCGGACTCGGACTGGCCGTGGATGAGGGTGTGGGTGTCGCGATAGCCGGGGCAGGCACGGCAGAGAGCGCTGACGTGCTCAACCCGGCGACGGCGACGGAGACGGTGAGGAGGACGAGGAGGAGGCAGATGCGGTGAAGCCACCCCCGCCACCTCCGCCATCTCCAGCGTCTCCCGGCGTGGTCGAGATGAGGGCGGCCGGTCATTGCGCGCCCACGATGCCTTTGAGGATGGTCACCAGCAGCGGGGCGAGGGCGGCGATGCCGTAGCCGAGGGCGGCGTAGCGCAGGCCCTTCTTGGCGGCTTCGACTTCGCCGGGGTCGCCGCCGGCCAGGATGTAGCGGACTCCGGCGACGGTGAGGAAGAGGGTGGCGAGTGCTACGAGCAGGCCGACGATGACGTTGCGCAGGTTGTCGATGACGGCGTTCAGCGACTCCGGTGCGGCCAGCACCTGGCTGGGAGCGTAGACCGTGGCGGCGTGGGCTAGGGCGTAGCTGAGCAGGGTGCCCAGGAGGACGGCGCCGAGGATGAACATGGCGGCCAGGACGACTTTCGTCCTGTGGGATGAGGTGGCGTGGCGTGTGCGGGTCATGGGTTGCCTCCCGAGAGCATCTGGTGCGGGCCGAGCTGTGGTGGGTGGTGCAGGGTGAGGGCGGCGCGGAGAGTGCCGGGTCCGGTCGCGAGGCCGGTGGGCGTCCTCCTTGCAGGTGCGGATCGTGCGGGGCTGGGCCGGGTGACAGGGACCGGTGACCAGGTACAGGTCCTCGCTGCCGGATCCGGGCGCCCTCCGCGCTGCCTTCTCAGTGGTTAAAAGACCTGGGTGAAAGGTCGAGTTAGGACATGGGGGCCAGCGGATTTTGCGCGATCTTTGCTGGCTGCTCAGCCGCCGACCGCCGGTGCGATCGCTACAGGCTGCTGGCCAGGTCGCCGCGCTGAAGCGCCTGGTGCAGGGCGGTTTCGGCGCGCTGACGGCGCTTGAGCGCGGCGCAGTAGAGCAGCCCGCGACGACGGCAGTAGTTGCTGAGCGGCACCCCCTCTAGCCGGGTGGCGGTGATCAGCTCCGCCTCCAGCGCGGTGATGACGCCTTGGGCAGTGGCCTGGGCCAGGAGCACATCGGGGTGGCTGGCCGGGTAGGTGAGCGGCTGCTGGCCGCTGTCGGCGCGGTCGGACAGGTCGGGGTCGGCCAGCGGGCCAGGCTGGTCGGTGGCGTGGGCGCGGATGACGGCGATGTGGGTTAGCCGGGAGAGCCGGAGCAGCGGGTGGGACCAGGTCAGGTTCACCCGGCAGAGGGCTTCCATGTAGGCCGTGAGCACGTCGGCTTCCAGGTCTTCGCGGTCGATCCGCTCGGCCGGGATCTTGTCGGCGAGGGTGCCGATGAGGCGGCGCAGCATCGGGATGGCCAGGGCGACGGTGGCGACCATCCACGCTCCCCGGTGGGTGCGAGCCTGGCCGATGAGGTGTCGCCACACGTGGTCACGGGTGGTGCGGGAGCAGGAGGGGTGTAGCAGCATCGCCTGCAGCTCGTTCAGTGGGATGGGCCGGGCTGGAAGCCCGTGCCCGAGTGCTGCGCCATTGAGTGAGAGCGGGGCGGGGCCGCGCATGAGCAGGGTGAAGGCGTGCTCGGCCACATCCAGCGGCAGCGAGCCGCCCCGGCCGCGTGGGCTGCCGCCGAGGCTGTCGGACGCCTCGCTGGGCTGCGTGATATCCGCGTCGAGGTCGATGGTGGGCAGCGCTTCGGCCGAGGCCAGGCGGGTCGTGGATGGGGCGGTAGTGGTCAGGCCGCGGTTGGTCGCGCTGGTCAGGTTCGGGCCGGTGGTGGCCGGGTTGCTGGTGGAGACGAGGTTGGTGGTGGCGTCCGTGAAGAGGTGGACCGAAGGGTGAGACATGGCGAGGCTCCCGATGAGACGTGTTCGGTTCGGACGTCGCCATGTCGCCAGAGAGCCTGGACAGGAATCGGGCAGGAAATGATCAGACATCGGGCGCGGCAAAGATCACGCCAAGTAGTGATCATGCTCCGGAACCATGGATGACCTGCGGAAACGCTAGAATCCCGGGCGTGCGCGCGTCAGATCGATGACAGGCGCGATCCATGACACCGCTCCCGGAAAGCGGTCTTGACCTGCGGTAACGGGACGCGACCGAAAGTCTCGGGTCAAGGTTGCGTCAACCGGGTGGACCGAAGCGCGGACCCGTGTGGGTTCTGGTTCACCTCTGCCAGGTGCGGCCTGTAGCGCGGTCGGTCAGAGGCCCTCATCTGGGTCGCGTGGACGGGTTCGGAGAGTGCTGGGCGCGCTGGTGCGGAGCATGCGGGCCTCGGCTCGGGCGTTGGCGATAACGGCCGAGACGGCCTCGGCAGAACGGCGGGCCGCCAGTTCTCGGATCTCCTGGGGCGGGTCGCGGTCATCGATGATGAACAGGGTTCCCTCGTCGGTGACATGGGTTCGGGCCTTCCAGCCGAGCTGTCGGCCCGCCGCCCGCGCGGCTCGCCGTACCTCGGCCACCTCACCCAGCTCGGCGACCGCTTCGCGGGCGAGGACCAACTGGCCGTAGAAGCCGCGATACTCCGGCTTGAGGCCAGCGGACATCATCGCCTTGACCTGGTTGACGAGCTTGGCGAAGCGGAGTTCAGCCAGCTCGTCCTTCCGGCTCGGCATGCAGATCGCCTCCCGCTCACACGTCTCGGTGTGTCTTCTTTGAGGGTAGGTGGCATCGTCAATGACGGCTGGCCTCTCGCAGCGATGAGGGAGCGTTGTCAGCGAAGTTTGAGTGAGGAGTACGCCGTAGGTGAGAGGGCTGTGCAGCGCCTTCGAGACGTGGCGGCACGGCCGCGAATGTGCCTGGGGCCGCAGCAGTTCCCTCGTCCCGACGCTCGACACAGCGCTCTGACCTGCGCGCTTAGCCATCGGTGAAAAACCTGGCGGTCACCAGCCCTCGGTGATGATGCTCAACCTTCGCTGCAAAAGATCTGTTCCGTCTCGTTCAATCTGAGGCATGGAGCGCCTCTGGCCTGCGGTGCCTCAAGTTCGATGAGACGGTCCACAAGGTGCCCGTCTCACCGATCATGAGGCATCTCCGCGTTCTCCCGGCGTGGTCGATCCGTCGTACCTGGCCATACTGCGGACTGTCTTATCGATGTGGGGCATCTACATGGATGCCTCAGCGCCTGCGTCTGAACTGATCCCCATAAGGGAGAGTGAATCGAGTTGATTGTCCGGATCGCACGCTGGTAGAACTCGGCGATGCTGACTGGAAAGCTTGTCCGCCTACGCGCCGTCGAACCCACGGATTTCGAGAGCATATGGCGCTGGAGTCACGACCCCGAGGTGATGCGCTGGATGAGCAGCGGCTATCCCGAGTCGTTCGTGCAGGCGCAGGAGCGGCTGGCAGCGGCGCCGCGCAACAGCTACGAGAACTGCCGGTTCATCATCGAGTCGCTCCACGATCAGCGTGCCGTCGGGTTCGTCCGGCTCAGGGACGCCAAGCCGGAGGTCGGGAATGCTGAGCTGGATATCCAGCTTGGCGAAAAGGATGTCTGGGGTCGTGGCTACGCCACTGAGGCGATGCGCCTGATGTGCAGGTACGGCTTCAATGAAATGCGCCTGCACCGGATCACTCTGGACTTCGCAGCAGAGAACACTGCCGCGCACCGCGTTTACGAGAAGGTGGGCTTCGTCGAGGAGGGCCGCGTCCGCGAGTGCTTCCATCGTGATGGCAAGTGGCACGACATGATCCTTATGGGCCTCCTTGAAGGCGAACTCCGCGACTGATCGGTGGGATGCCTCATGATCGATGAGACTGCCTCAAGTCAGGTGAGACAGGACAAGATCAACGGCCAGCCGTGGTGGAGCCGGTGACGAGCGTTGCCCGGAAGATGTCCGAAAGCGCTGTGACCTGCGAAAACTTGCTTCATGGTGTGATGTCGGAGGGAGGAGGCGCGGGAGCGTGGACGCGGGCCCGACTGGGGTGGTATGCCCCGAGACTGGCACACCGTTTGTACGGGCCGAACCCCCTCCGTCATCCGGCCCGCACGCCGCACCATTATCGGCGTGACTAGTTGGGTGCGGAGGGTGAATTGCGCAGGTGAGGCGCGGCCATACGCGGTTCCGGGCGAGACAGCCGGTGATCTGGCCAGGGGGCGACCGGCGCGGTTGTCCACAGGCTGTGGGTGAGCAGCCGGGGTGTCTTGGCCGGTAGCGTCCGGGAGAGGCGCGAGACCGCACACCGTTGATCTTGCCGAATCTTTGCGTGAGGCCCTGTCCGAACTCGGGTCTCGCGGCAGGTATTTGGAATAGTGACAGGGATTGGTGGCCCGGCACTTTGGGCCACACCCACATGACCAAGCTCATCATCACCTCAACCGCATCCGCATCCACCAGTTCTTCTGCCGCTCCGGGGGCTGCCCCGGCTGGCCCCTTGTCCATCGCCTCCAAACCGGACACACAGCTCTCCGAGCCAGGCTTTCGGCTGGCTCGGGAGGACCAGGAGGCGGGCCGGGGGCATCTGCCGCTGTCGGTGTGGCTGGCGGCAGCCGACACCGAGTCGGCTGCGACCTGCCGGTCGGGGTGCTGCCATCCGGTCAGCGGCCCGTTGGCCCGGCATCTGGTCGCGGCGTGTACGCGGCTGGGCGACACCGTGGTCCATCTCGGCGCGAGCGATCACCAGCTCGTTTCGGCCGCTCTGACGGCGGGCTGCCTGCCGGTGGCCGTCTTCACCGATGTGGCCCGCGCGGGGGCGTCCTGGAGCTGCCTCGCGCGCACCCATCCCGACTACGACCTGGAGGTCACCGACCTGCGCGTTACCGAGCCCGGCGATGAAGCCTGGGTGCTGGCTGACCTTGCGAGCGGCGCGGGGCTGGTGGTGGCCGAGCAGACCTGCCAGCAGTTCCTGGGCCACGCCACCGGCCGGCCGGAGTCCGAACCCGAACCTGAAGCCGAGGCCGAAGCCGAGGTCTTCGATGTCGCTCGTGCGGCGGGGCTGGTCAAGCCGGGCGGGCATCTGGTGGTGGTCACCGGCCTGCACCGTGAAAGCAGTGTGGCCGACCCGGTCCCCGAGATCATCGCGCTCGCGCGGGAGGCGGGTCTGGTGTATCTGCAGCACGTCATCGCTCTGCGGCATCCCGCTCGCGGCGAACGTATCGACCCGGGTCTCTCTCGTCGAGCCCTGGCCGCGATCGAGGAGCTACCGGAGTGCGCGGGGTTGCCGGCGAGTGCCCGGGTGCACTCGGACGTGCTGCTGTTCACCGCGCCTGGCGCCACCGAGTCCACGGAGCCCACCGAGTGCACTGAGCTGGCTGGGGGTGAGGGTTGATGGGGGAGGTGACGACGTCGGTGTGGGCGACCGGGCAGCGGCCGTCGCGGGTGCAGCGGCGGGGCCGGTATGTGCCGGAGTCGATGCGGCATCCAGCCAAGATGCTGCCCTCGATCGCCGCCCGCGTGATCGGGACCTACACCCGTCCGGGCGAGCTGGTGGTCGATCCGATGTGCGGGATCGGCACCACCCTGGTCGAGGCCGTTCATCTCGGCAGGCACGCTGCGGGCGTGGAGTTTGAGGAGCGGTGGGCGCGCCTGGCGGTGGCCAACCTCGGCCACGCCAGGAAGCAGGGGGCGTCCGGCTTCGGGCAGGTGGTGGCCGGGGACTCGCGACACATCGCCCGGCTGCTGCCTGACCTGGTAGGGCGGGCGGCGCTGGTGCTCACCTCGCCGCCGTATGGGGCGGCTACCCACGGGCACATCCGCTCCAGTCGCGACACGGGAGCGCCGGGCGTGCGCAAGTGGAACCACCACTACTCCCACGACCGCGCCAACCTCGCCCACCAGCAGCTCCCGCAACTCCTCGACGGGTTCGGCCGCATCCTGGCCGGATGCGTGGACCTGCTGCGGCCCGGCGGCGTGGTAGCGGTCACGGTGCGGCCGTACCGGGTACGCGGCGAGCTGATCGACCTGCCCGGCCACGTCCACCACCTGGCCGAGGAGGCCGGTCTGGTGTTCGCCGATCGGATCGTGTGCCTGTTGTGCGGGCTCGGCGACGGCCACCTCCTCAACCGGGCGTCGTTCTTCCAACTGCATGAAGCGCGCAAGGGATGGGCGCGCGGCCTGCCGATCCACGCCCTAGCGCACGAGGACCTGCTTGTGTTTCGTCGGCCCCAGCTTCCCGTGGGTTCACGGAAACTGAGAGATCTTCGAGCTGAGCGCGAGTTGGAGTAGCGCCGATGGTGCCCGGTGTCCTGGCCCGGTATCGGGTCGGGTGCTGGGGCGCGGCGTGAACCTGCGGATTTTGCTTGACGCGGGCCGTGGAGGTGGGCGTCGATACCGCCACCCGCCCGCCCGGCCCCCTGCGTCCGGGGCTGTGGCCGCCCGTCGTGAACGGTCGGTCACACCCCGGCCCGGAGCCTGGGCGGGGTCGGGCCGGTGGCGTAGCGCCCACACAGCCCGCCACGGCCGTACGGACCCGCACGTCCTGCGCGGCCCGTGTCGCGCCCTGTTCATCAACGTTCATGGAGGTGATGCGTGACCAGCACAACGCCAACCCAGCCCCAGACACAGCAGGCGCCGGAGGTGGTCAGCCTGCTGGCGGCTGGGCGGCTGCTCGGTATGGGCCGCAGCAAGACCTACCGCCTCGCCCAGGCAGGGGAGTTTCCGTGCCGGGTGCTGCGCATCGGCGGCCGGTACGCAGTGCCGGTACGCGGACTGCGGGCGCTGCTTGACCACACCAGCACGGACGGCACCCAGAGCCGTCCGGCATGCGAGGAAGGATGACCACGATGGCCAAAAATCCGAACACGATGGCGGGCAAGGAGTTGAACGTCGCCAAGGGCACCACATTCAAGATCTGCACGTGCATCGACCCCGAGACCGGCAAGAACATCAGCAAGACCTGCCCCAAACTGCGCCGCGTCCACGGAGACAGTGGCGGCCGGTGGAGCACCACCCACGGCACCTGGGGCTACCAGCTCGAGCTCCCAGCAAACGCCGACGGCAAGCGACGTAACCCGTTGCGCCGCAGCGGATTCGCCACGCTGGAGGAGGCCGAGGCGGAGCTGGATCACGCCCGCGGCCTGCTCGCCCTCGACCCCGACCCCGCGGTCCGGCGGCAGGTCACCAAGCTGATGCTGTCGGTGCTCAAGGACACCAAGACCCTGCCCGACACTGAGGAGGTGCGGCGTAAGGTCCGCACCCGCCAGGACCTGAACCGGCACATCACGGTGACGGAGTGGCTGGAGGAGTTCCTCAAGCGCAAGCGGTCGATCGAGGCGACCACGAAACGCTCGTATGAGTCTCATGTCCGGCTCTACCTGAAGCCGTACCTGGGGGAGATCCGGCTGGACCGGCTGCGGGTCTCCGACATCGCGGGCATGTTCGATGCGATCGAGGAGTTCAACGACATCATCGCCACCGAACGCGGCAGCGGAGACCCGGCCCGTGTGGCCACGGTCCGCTACCGGCGTCCGGTCGGCCCGACCACCCTGCACCGCATCCGGGCGACCTTGCGGCACGCGTTGAACATCGCGATCTGCCAGGACCGGCTGCTGGACTTCAACCCCGCCGCGGTCGTCGAGCTGGCTCCCGCCGTCCGGCCCAAGCCTGCCATCTGGACCGAGGAGAAGGTCACCCAGTGGCGCAAGGATCATGCCGGACACCTGGACCGGTTCAAGCGGGCCCGCGACGGCAAGCGGGTCGACCCGATCGCCGCCTACATCGGCACGGTGCGGCCGTCGCCGGTCATGGTGTGGACACCCGAACAAACGTCGGCGTTCCTCGCCTATGCCCGCCGCGACCGGCTGTTCGCTCTGTATCGGCTGATCGCGGTGCGCGGTCTGCGGCGCGGTGAGGGGGTGGGGGTGCGGTGGCCGGACGTCATCTTCGAGAAGGGGCGGATCGGCGTGCATTGGCAGATCACCCAGCTTGGCTGGGATCCGATCCAGGGCACCCCGAAGACCGACGCCAGCGACCGCGAGATCGCCGTCGACGCCGAGACGATGGCGATCTTGAAGGAGCATAAGAAGCGCCAGGCACGTGAGCGGCTGGCCGCGGGCCAGGACTGGGTCGACTCCGGGTTCGTCTTCACCGACGAGATCGGCCGTCCGCTGCACCCGCAGCAGGTGACCGACCGTTTCTACTGGCTGTGCTACCAGGCGGGGCTGCCGCCGATCCGGCTCCACGACCTCCGCCATGGCGCGGCTACCGCGATGCTCGCGGCCGGGGTGGACATCAAGATCGTGCAGGAGACGCTCGGTCATAAGTCCTCGGCGTTCACTCGGGACACCTACACCAGCGTGTACCCCGAAGCCGCCGCCGCGGCAGCCGAGGCCACTGCAGCCCTGCTCGCAGGGCCCGCCGTTCCGCCGCCTGGGCCGGTGCCGCCCCGGCGGAGCACCGTCCGGCCCGGAGCGAGCGGTAAGGGGGAGGGGGAGGCTGGTGGGTTGGTGATCCCGATGCCGACCCGCTAGCCGTCAAGAGGTCAGGGAAAAGAGTTGGCCGGAGGCCGGTCAGTCGCGCGACTGACCGGCCTCCGGCAGAGGGGCCGTGCGGGTATGGAGGGGTGATGCGCCCTGGTGAAGGGTGCATCTGAGTCCTTGCCCGCACGGGTTGAGCCCGGCAGCACACACGTGAGGGGGATACGGCTGCCGGACGTCTGTGGGTGGGGCGGTCCCTCGCATCGCGGTCCCTGGTTTCCGCGATTGTCCCCAAGGCGAGGGACCGCCCCCCGGTGACGATCAGGCGTACGGGGGAAGTGCCCTGATCATCACCGCGTGGGTGACCGACCGGGGGTTCTTGAAGCCGGTCTGCCACCAGGTTTTTGAGGACGCGTTGAGCGGGACCGCGTCATCGCTAGCGTTTGCCCGCGAAGCCATCGGCTCGGCTACCCGCCTGGGTCCGCCCCTTCAGGCGGTAACCGGAATGGCAGGGGCCATGCAACCGAGCGGGGCGGCGGGGTGCGCCTGGAGGGTGCGGCCTGGCCGTCGTCGACACCATCATCGGGGGCCGGATGGTGGGCATTGGGGTGGTGGCAGAGGTATCGACCGTGGCGCGTTGAGCGTGGCTAGGCGGCGTTCGGGAATGTTGCGGCCAGGACGTGGCCGATGCGCTCGGCTGCCGTGGCGAGGTGGGCGACCTCGGTGATGGGCTCGTTCCAGGACCAGCAAAACAGCCATCGATCGTGCCTCTGCGCAACGGAGATGATCTCCGACATTGTGGTGGCTTTGGGGTTGATCACGCGCAGGCGCGGTAGTCGGTCGTCCTGGGTGAGCAGGCGAGCGTGCAGGCCGAGGGTCTGTAGTGCCTCCCGCAGGTTGTCGAGGTGGGTGGCGGCTTCGGCGGCCACAGCGGCGGCTGAAGTGGTGGCCACTGCGGGGGCGATGGGGTCGGGCATGGCTGACTCCGAAAGTGAATGGGATCGGTGCTAGACAGGGCTGCGCTGTTCAGGGGGTGGGCGGGGAGGGCGGCTGTGGGTGTTCGGGGTGGGGGTGGGTGCGGTGGGCGGCTCGCCGTGCCCGGTAGACCGCCCGCAGGGTGGCCACGAGGCTGGCGATCAGCAGGCCCACGACCAGGGCCTGACTGGTCGGCTTGGTCAGGCCGGCGGGGGCCAGCAGGACGAAGGTGACGTAGCCGGCGGTCAGCAGCAGAGCCAGCACGCTGATCATCTTTTGGCGCGGCATGATGAGGACTCCGTTGGGGGTGGTATTCGGGGGAGGCCAGGAAGTGCTGGCGGTGCGGCGGCTCGGGCGCGCCTGATCCAGGTGTAACCGGCCCTGTTGCCGTTCGCCGTTGCCGTTCGCCCAGATCGTGTAGTCGCCGCCCGCGATGGTCTCGGCGTTCACAACGATCGTGCGGCTCGAACCGAGCAGTCGAGCCACGACCACATCGGCACTGCACCGTGTGCACTTGTGCGGGCCGGTGGAGGTCACCGCTGACCTTTCGTGCCTAGGGTGTGCGGTTCCCGAATGAACAAGGTGATCACTTGCGGTGGCGCGGTGGCGCGGCGGCGGAAGGCCGTACGGGGTGTGGGCCGCATCGTCGCCGCGCCGGTCGGGTCCCGGGGCCGATCTCCAGTGGGTCTCCGGAATCGCCCCGGCAGGTCTCATAGGCCAGCGTTAGAGAATGGTGCCGAGCCTGCGCCAGTCGTTGCCGGGCCTGCGAATCTCGCCCGGGTGCTGCTGGTCGCGGACGCTGTAGGCGTCGTGGTCGTTGACTCTGGCGTACTCCAGTCGCGTCTGCTCGGCCACCTCGTACTAGTCTTCGTCCACGTCGATATGGTGGAGGCCCTCGTCTGAGGAGTCGCCTCCGGGGCTGTGGCCGAGGAGCGCGCCCAGCTTGCGGAAGTCGTCACCGGGCCGGCGGATCTCAACCTCCGGCCGGTCCTTGTCACGCACCGCGTAGTCGTCGCCGTCCCCGATCGCCGCGTACTCGATGCCGGTGCCGTCGAGCAGCGTGAACTTGGCCTCGTCCACGACTACCGCCCACAGGTCGGGCTGAAACGATCTGGCTGTCATGGGTTCTCCCTTGCGTTTGGTTCTTCGATGACGCCGGACACGAGGCCCGGCCTGGTGCCCGGCCCGCCGCCTGCCCTGCGACGGCGGGCCGGGAGCTTCACGGGTGGGGACCGGCCAGACGCTGGATGATCGCCACCTGATCGGTCAGATCCGCCATGAGGTTGATGGGGTTGCGGCACTCCACGATCCGCCGCACCCCGGCGGTCACCTCCTCCAGCGTGAGCCGCCACGATGGCTCGGCCCTCCAGACCAGCCCCGTTGATGTGAGGTCGTAGGTGATCCGCCACGAGTGGAAGGTGTTACGCAGCACAATGAGCTGACGGTCCCGCACGTCGAGCCGTAGCCATGCCCTGATCTCGGCGTCATGGGCGGTGGGTTCGGCGGGAGCACGCAGCAGCTCGAACATTTCAGGACCTCCATCCCATGGGCACGGTGCGGCGTATTCGTTCCGAGAATGCGCGGGCATGATTCGCGGGACGTTTACGCCGGTGAGCAGTAGCGTGGCCAGCACGGGGATGCCCGGTCCAGAGAAAAGCGTGCGACTCACTTCCACCGCCTACTACTGGGCCGCAGCGGAAAACAGTGGAAAAGATCTCTGGCGTGGTGGAGGACGGCATGAGCGATGAGACGTTCGGGCAGGTCCTGCGCCGTCTGCGCGGTAATCGCACCCTTGAAGCGGTGGCGCATGCAGCGGATATATCGATCAGCTACGTCCAAAAGCTGGAAGCTGACGGCGGCAAGCCGAGCCGTAGAGTAGTTGAGCGGCTAGAGGTCGCCACCAACGCGCAAGGTGCGCTTATTGAGGCATCTGAGAAAATCGGGAAGAGATACGCTCCAAATGCGGAGATTCTCCCTCCTACCGCCGCGATGAGTTCCGTGCGTACTGTGGATATCAACGACTATTACGAGGAGGAGGACGCCACGGAACGCCGACGACTGCTGCAACTAGCCGCCGGGCTGGGCGTGGCCTCACTCACCCCAGACGAGGCGCTACGCCAACTCGTCGATCTAGACCTGCCTCTGTCGATCGATGATTGGGAACTGGCCGTAACCGACCACCTCCACGCGCTTCGCACCCAGTCAGCCGCCTCTGCACAGAGGACCCTGCACTTCGACCTGGTCACCGTGCTCCGCCAGCTCAAGCACACAGCCTCCAAGCTCGGCCTCGAGCACAGCGACACCCGCGATCTGTACCGAGTCCTGGCCGCCTTGTCCACGCTGAATGCCAACGCGCTCACCCGACTTGGCCAAGACGAGGCGGCCATCCGCTGGTGGCGCACCGCCCGCAAGTCAGCCGATGCTTCCGGTGACCTGCATCTACGCCTAGGAGTGCGGTCTACCGAGGTGGGCGTGGCACTCGGCAGCGGGCAGCGGGACATCGAAACTGTTGTGCGCCTGCTGGATGCCGCTCAAGGAATCGTGGAGCAGGTACCGCACTCATACGGTGCGGCCCTGATGAAGGTCACACGAGCGAAAGCCCTGAGTCTGGTGGAGCGCCACGCTGAGGCGACGAGGCTTCTCGACGAGGCGCGAGACACCTTGGGAACCGGCCGACTTCCGGTCAGCATCATGCCCGCCTACTGGGGCACCCAACGACTGCCGTACGCAGAGACCTGCGTGTACGCCGCAGCGGGAGAAGAGAAGAAGGCCAACGAAGCACGGGAACGGTTGTCGCAAGACGATTACCAGTACCCGACGAACGCGCGTCTCATGCTCGCGATGTGCACCGTCGTGCGCGGCGGTGTCGACCAGGGGATGAAGAGGGCGGCAGAGGTGCTCGGTTCTCTTCCTGAGCAGTACCGCACGCACATGATCAAACACACGGCGAGGCTGGTGCTGAAGGCCGTGCCGATGGATCAGCGAGACCGCCCAGCAGTGCGCGATGTGCGCTCGCTGCTGGCCATCGAGGCATGACCGTGGGGGCGTTGCGAAGGACGACGCCCCGCCATCCGGCGAAGGAAGGGGTGACGGGATTCTTGAGCCCCACAGGCTTGACCGGTGTTTGGATGTGTCTGTGGTAGAGCCGGGCGTGTCCCGCCCTCCGACCCTTCCTTGAAGGCCCTTCTGTAGGGCGCTTATTGGGTCTGGCATTACTGTCCGGTCCAAGGGGCCCGATAGCCGACATCGCAAACCGGGACAGTTCGCTCTCGCTGCCGGCCCGCCGATGTGCCGGACGCGTGCCGAAGAGCATGTGACGAGCATGAACTCGGCCATCTGCGCCTCGCAGAAGACGCTTGAGAATCGAGAAAGTGCAGGTCAGATGGGGTGTGGAGTGGTAGGGCGCCCGGGGCTCGAACCCGGAACCTACGGATTAAAAGTCCGCAGCTCTGCCAATTGAGCTAACGCCCCTCGCAACAGCAAGGGTACAGAGATTACCGCCCCGCTCGCGACGCCACCATCACCGGTAAGCCGCCAGCCCCGTCAGCGCCTCTCCCAGCACCAGCGTATGGATCTCTTGGGTCCCCTCGTAGGTCAGGACGCTTTCAAGGTTGTTCATGTGCCTGATCACAGGGTACTCCAGCGTGATCCCGTTTCCGCCCAGGATGCTGCGGGCTTGGCGGGCGATGTCGAGGGCGGCGCGTACGTTGGCCAGTTTGCCGAAGCTGATCTGGCGGGGTTCGAGGGTGCCGGCGTCTTTGAGTTCGCCCAGGTGGAGGGCGGTGAGGCCGGCTTGGGCGAGGCCGACGTACATCCAGGCGAGTTTTTCCTGGGTGAGTTGGAAGGCGCCGATCGGCTTGTCGAACTGGATGCGGGTCTTGGCGTAGGAGACGGCGGCTTCGAGGCAGGCGCGGGCGGCGCCCACGACGCCCCAGACGATGCCGAAGCGGGCTTCCGAGAGGCAGGAGAGGGGGCCTTTCAGGCCGACGACTCCGGGGAGGGCGGCGGAGGAGGGGAGTCGGACGTCGTCGAAGTAGAGGGATGAGGTGACGGATGCCCTAAGGGACAACTTCTTGTGGATCTCAGGGGCGGAGAAGCCGGGGGTGGAGGTGGGGACGACGAAGCCGCGGATGCCTTCGTCGGTCTGGGCCCAGACCACGGCGACGTCGGCGATGGAGCCGTTGGTGATCCACATCTTGGAGCCGTTGAGTATCCAGTCGGTTCCGTCCTTTTTGGCGTATGTCCGCATGCCGGCCGGGTCCGAGCCGTGGTCCGGTTCTGTCAGGCCGAAGCAGCCGATCGCCTCGCCGGCGAACATCAGGGGCAACCACTGCTCTTTCTGCTCGTCGGAGCCGTATCGCCAGATGGGGAACATCGCCAGCGAACCCTGGACGGAGACGAAGGAGCGAAGGCCGGAGTCGCCGGCCTCCAGTTCGCGGCACGCCACCCCGTAGGAGATCGCGTCCGTCCCCGCGCAGCCGTAGCCGTCGAGGTGCATGCCCAGCACGCCCAGGGAGCCGAGCACCGGGGCGAGGTCGCGTGCAGGGAAGATGCCCTCTTCGAACCAATCGCCCACGTGAGGGAGGATGCGGTCGGAGACGAAGGATCTGACCGTGTCGCGGATCAGCCGCTGGTCAGGGGTGAGCCGCTCGTCGAGGCGGAGCAGGTCGTCCATCGCAGGTTCTCCTCAAATAAGGGGCTACCAGGGTTCTACCAGGGGGAATCCTGATGTGCGAACACCGGGTGTGCGGGCAGTCTTGAGCCATGAGCGAATACAACGTCAAGAAGCTGCGTCGGACCCACAAGGGCAGGATCGTCGCGGGCGTGTGCTCCGGCGTGGGCGAGTACATCGGGGTCGACGCCAACATGGTGCGGATCGCGCTGGCGATCGCCACGCTGTTCGGCGGGCTGGGCGTCGGCGTGTACGCGATCGGCTGGCTCCTCATGCCCGAGGAGGACCGCGACAGCTCGATCGTCCAGGACCTGATCAACAAGCAGCAGAGCCAGCGTACGGACTGGAGCGGCGAGCCCAAGTCCACCTACGGCTCCGAGTGGGGCGGCGAGCACAAGCCGCAGCAGTGATCACACAGTGGCCTGGGCGCGTACCTGGGTGGCCTCGTCGCTCCGAGACTCGGTCCAGATCATGGCAAGGACGGCCGCACTGATCACCCCCATGATCCCGGCCAGCGCGACCACCGGTTCAGGGCCGAGTCTCTCCGCGGCGAACCCGCCGACCAAGATGCCGATCCCCTGTGAAGCCATCAGCCCCGACTGCACGAGGCCGAACGCCTGGGCGCGGCGTTCGGGTGGCACGCACTGGACGAATGCGGCATTGGCCGCGAGCTGGTACGCCCCGCCGATCCCCGACAGAACCCACGCCCCGAGCACCACGGCCAGCGGGGGCTGGAACGCCGTCACGATCAGGGGCGCGCAGCTCAGCATGGCCATCCATCCCATGAGCCTGAGCCGCCGAGCCGGTGCGACGAACCTGCTGAAAAGGAACGCTCCCACCACCGTCCCGGTCGGCATCGCCGCCATCAGCAGGCCGGTGATCACGGGAACGGGCAGCGTCCCCGTGGCGAGCTTGGCCGCGTACGGCGCCGCGATGCCCTCAGGCAGGATGTAGAAGCCGCACAACCAGGCGAACAGGACAAGGGTTCGCAACTTTTTGGACCCGAACACGAGCCGGGCGCCGGCCGTGGTCATCGTCCACATCGACGGCTTGGAGTCTTCGTGGTGGGCGGCAGGGCGCCGGTGTACGCCGGAGACCAGGATCAACGCCGATCCGAGAAACGTCGCGGCGTCGATCGCGAGGGCCCGGTAGGGCCCCATGGTGGCGATCAACGCCCCGCCGGCCGCGAATCCGAGCATCTGCACGGCCTGGTTCGTCATGTTCTGCAGCGCAGAGCCGATCACGTACGCGTCGCCTTCGAGGATCTCCGGCAGCAGAGCGGCGCGGGCGGCCGAGAACGGCGCGCTGAGCAGCACCACCAGGAACACCAGCGAGCACAGCGCCCAGAACGGCATGCCGGGCATGGCCATCGCGGCCACCAGCGCGGCCCTGGCCAGGTCGCAGGTCAGCATGACGCCCCTGCGCGCGAAGCGGTCGGCCAGCCCCGCCAGCAGCGGCCCGCCGACGATCGACGGCAGGTACGTCAGCGCGTAGACCGCCGCCGTGGCCAGCGGCGAACCCGTGCGGTCGAAGACGAGCACGGCCAGCGCGACCTGCGCGAGTTGGTCGCCGAGGAGGGACAGGCCCTGGCCGTACCAGAGTGCCCGGAACTCCCTGATGGCGATGACTTCCCGGTATGTGGCTCGTGATGCATCGCCGCGGCGATGCCGTCCCGACGGCCGTTTCGCCCCCATGGCCCCCATTGGACTCCGCAGTGCCTGACTCAAGGTGTTCGCTATGTCACCCAAGGTGCCCGATCAGTATGGCAAGCCGCAACCCAAAGAAGCCAACCGGAAGCAAAGGGTTACCAGCCGAGCTCGTGGAGCCGCTCGTCGCTGATGCCGAAGTGGTGCCCGACCTCGTGTATGACCGTGATGCGCACCTCGTCCACTACGTCTTCTTCGGTATCGCAAATTTGGCATATCGGATTGCGGTAGATCTCGATGCGGTCGGGCAGGACTGCTGAGTACCAGTCGCCACGTTCGGTGAGGGGGACACCGGTGTACAGGCCGAGCAGGTGGGGCTCTGGCGGATCATCGACGACGGTGACGACGACATTGCTCATGGCGCGCGTGAGCTCGGAGGGAATCGTGTCCAATGCCTCGGCCACGAGTTCCTCGAACTTCTCCCGCGAAACCTCGATCACCCTTGCCATTCTGCCCCGTCAGTCAGGTAAGCAAGAAACGGTATGAAGTTCGTCCATAGGTCAAAGGCAGTCATCAAGTCACGGGCGGCGAGGATCGTGGCGGTGCTCTTCGTGGCCGCCGTGGGTGCGTGGATGGGGATTTTCCTCAGCGGGACCGTACGCGCCCAGGTCGGTCCCGTAGAGGCGGGCATGTCCCTCAGGCCGGCCTGGAACGGCGAGACGATCGTGGACGCCAGTCCGCTCGGCACGCTCACGTTCCGCACCCATGACGCCCCGCTCAGGCTCCGCATCAGCCTCGAGAACATCGATCAGGAACGCGCCAAAGCCCTCATAGAGGACCCGAAGCTGGCCGACCGGCTTCCCGGGCTCATCGAGGGCGACTTGCTCGTCGGCGTACGCGCCCTCGTGATCCGCTCACTGCTCTGTGCGGGGGCCGGGGCGTTGATCGCGGTCCTGATGGTCTTCAGACGCCCGCGCGTGGCTCTGCTGGGCCTTCTGGCGGCCTCTGTGGCCCTCGCGGGCACGGGCGTGCTCGCCGCCGTCACCTTCCGCCCCAATTCGCTCGTGGAGCCGCGCTACTCGGGGCTGGTGGCCGCGGCGCCGTCGTTGGTGGGTAGCGCGGAGTCGATCGTGACGCGTTTCGAGTCGTACCGGTCGCAGCTCACCAAGCTCGTGACGAACGTCTCCAAGCTCTACGAAACCGTCTCCACCCTGCCGTTGTACGACGCCGACCCCAAGTCCATCCGGGTCCTGCACGTCTCCGACATCCACATCAACCCCATCGCCTGGAACGTGATCCGCTCACTCAAGGATCAGTTCGCCGTCGACCTGATCGTCGACACGGGCGATATTTCCGATCATGGCACCAAACCCGAGAACAAGTTCGTGGACGAGGTCGGGCGTCTTGGGGTCCCGTACGTGTACGTGCGCGGCAACCACGACTCGATGGCCACCCAGAAGGCGGTGGACAAGCAGAAGAACGCCATCGTCCTGGACGATCGGTCGGAGAAGGTGGCCGGGCTGACGATTTACGGGCTGGGGGATCCCCGGTTCACGCCCGACAAATCCGTAGACGTCAACTCCGATCCGGCCAGCCTCGGACAATTCGCCCGCTCCCACCTGGGGCAGGTCGGCAAACCCGACCTGATCGCCGTACACGACCCCGACGTCGGACGCGGCTTCACCGGCGCGGCCCCCATGATCCTGGCCGGCCACACCCACAACCGCAAAACGACCATGCTCCCGTCGGGCACCCGCATGCTCATCCAGGGCTCCACCGGCGGCGCAGGCCTCCGGGCCCTCGAACACGCCCAACCCACCCCCGTCCAGGCGTCGGTCCTGTACTTCGACCGGGACACAAAACGCCTGCGTGCATGGGACGACATCACCCTGGGCGGACTCGGAGAGCAATCGGTGTACATCCAACGTCACGTGGAGCCCGACCCACAACGTATGATTTCCCCGGAGCCAACGAACGCCCCGTCGCCAACGGGATCGATCACTGGCCCCGGGTCACCGACCGCCGGTTCGCCACTTTGGCATCAAGGGCAATCGTCCCCTATGCTTCAGAGGTCTCCGACGGAAGGCGACAGGGAATCCTGAGCCCCCATCGTCTAGCGGCCTAGGACACCGCCCTTTCAAGGCGGCGGCACGGGTTCGAATCCCGTTGGGGGCACCGCGAGCGCCTAGCGCACCCGCAAAACGGACGGTCTAAGACCGCCGAAGAGCTGGTAAGCTAAGCGAGCGCAAACAGAACGAAACGCAAGGTCCTGTAGAGCAGTTTGGAGTGCTCGCCACCCTGTCAAGGTGGAGGTCGCGGGTTCAAGTCCCGTCAGGACCGCTCTAGGTCAGGTAGCTCAGTTGGTACGAGCGTCCGCCTGAAAAGCGGAAGGTCGGCGGTTCGACCCCGCCCCTGACCACATCACACGACCAGCAAGAACGCCTCGAACGGATTATCGTTCGGGGCTTTTTTGGTCTTCTCTGAACAGCGACGTCCCCACTCGATCGAGGACGGATCCCTGCATCGGAAGCGGTGAACTGGGACGGCCACCCCTCACCCAAGGCCGGCCTTCGGCAGGCGAATGCGGCGCGGTTTCCTTATCCACCTGCGCATACGATCGGCGGCATGGCGCTGCGACTTGTTCAGGCGAATTTCAAGGCTCGGGATGACTCGGCGCTCGGCCGGTTCTGGGCGGCGGCGCTCGGCTGGGGTGTTTCCAGTGAGGGACCCGGGGTGACCAACCTCCAACCCGAGGGCTTCGCCTGGCCGGACCCCGACGCCTTCTACGTCGATCTTGTCACCGTCCCGGACCCGGAAACGGTGAAGTACCGCGTGCACCTCGACCTCGCCACCACCTCTGCCGCCCATCAGACGGAGTTGGTCGCGCGCCTGAAGGAGCTCGGCGCGACGCCCGCCGACATGGGCCAGGGCGATGTCCCGTGGACGGTTCTGGCCGACCCGGAGGGCAACGAGTTCTGTGTCCTCGGACGGGGCTGGCGCAGAGCTTTTTCACCTGCGGGGACGCGGCTCCGGTAAGGGAAAAGAGGGGATATATAGGGTCTTAGTCGCGGGCTAGGACGCTCCCCAAAGAAACGGTGCTGCCAGGGTTCAGCCCGAGGTCGCGGATTCTGTGCGAGGCCCCAGATTTGACATTGACGCGATAGTAGCCGAATGATCCGCCGGGCTCAGGAGTTTCGGCTTCGACGATGTATTCGTCATCGGTGAGCCAGGCATGGCCGACCGCGTTGCTCGGTTCCGAGAGGAGACGGAGCTTGAGCTTCTTGGTGAGTTTGCCGGTCAAGGCGTCGCGAGTGGAAATATGCTCATCGCCGTCGTCGCCGAAGTCGGCCTGTATCTCCACGATGGATTTGCCGTCGGGGGAGAGGTTTTCCATGAAGTCGGCGCCTGTCCATTCGCTGATGACGGTGCCATCGCGCTTCAAGATGGTCACTGTGTCTGCCTCGTTGAGGTCGGAACACGTTCGTTGTGCCGCGATCCGGGACGCGCCTTGGCTTATACCGAGGATTGCGCAGAATCCTTGAATGGTGGTGGTCCGTCCTGTGGCGAACTCTGTGACAAGCAAGCGAGGTTGGGTCCCGGCGAAGGACACCGCAAAGAACTCCCCGTCCGGTGAGATTTCCAGGCTGCGTAGGTCTTCCAGCGCTTGGGCGTCTACGCGCGGGGAGATCGCCTTTTGCTGAGCTGTCGGTAGATCCCAGCTTACAAACTGCATGTTTTTCTTGCTCAAGTAAGCGATGCGATGGCCATCACGAGTGACCCGGAGCACGCCGCCGCGCTGCTCGCCATCGCTCAGCTGTACCTGGCTGGCCGCGTCATGAAGTTGGATGTCGCTTGTGCAGTCGTCATCGCTGACGCTTACTCCTCCCCGGTGACCACCACAGCCGACCCCGAACAGGATGCCGATGTCCTGCCGTCCTTCGCCGAGCTTGAAATTTACGCGTAATCGCCACTCGTTGCAGGCTATCAACGGAGGTTCGGTCTCTTCCTCTGTGGGGTTGGGAGGCCAGCCAGGGCATTTCGGGTCCTCGGGAATGAAGGCGTATTGTACGGGCGGGTCAAAAGGCTGTGGCTTCCACTCCCATGCCGGTCGCGGTGACTTGTTCTGATCAATATAAAGCAAGCCGGCTCCGAGTATGCATATGAGGATAAATATGCCCAGCCCTCTCATTGATGTGCGTCTCTTATCGGACCCATTCATGACGCCTCCCCGCTCGATGCCGAGCGACACAGTAAGCGGGTCCGGTAACGGGAAGATCACGGCACGGATCGCTTAATCGTCGTCGGGTGGGGTGAGGAAGTCCTGGAGTTCGCGGTGCCGGAATTGGTAGGTGGCGCCGCTGACGCGCAGCAGCCGGGCCTCGCAGGCCCAGTCGAGGAAGGTCCACAGCCGCAGCGGGAGTACACCGCGCGCGGCCGCGACGATCAGGCCGATCATGGTGCGGGACCAGGCGATCGCGCCGAAGGCGAGGCCGAATGTGACGCCGCCGATGAACGCGCACGCCAGTGACTCGATGACGCCCTGGTTCATGACGAACACGAGGAAGGCGGCGACGCCGCCGGTGAGGCCGAAGGCGACTCCGATCATCGGGTTGCGGTGGAGGGCCTCGCGTGGGTGGGCCAGTTCGGCGTCCTTGCTCCAGCCACCCGTGGCGATCTTGAAGACGACTCCGAGGGCGAAGGCCAGGGCGAAGGCGCCCGCGACCTCGGCCGCCAGTGCCAGCGGGCCGGCGTCCGCGAGGCGCAGCGGCGGCAGCCCGGTGAGGGCGCCGCACAGTCCGAAGCCCAGGAGGGTGGCCGGCTCGGCGCGGACCGCCTCCGAGACGGTCATGCGCTCGGTCCCGCGCCGCGCGGCGGCGGTCAATCCGATGACCGCTCCGAACACCGCGCCCCCGGTCGCGCCCGCGGCGACGGCGAAGGCGGGACCGAAGACTTTCCCTCCGGTGAGCATGAGCCCGGCCAGGCCGCAGAGTACGCCGATCGGGCCGCCCGCCAGGGCGCCGAGCAGGCCGCCGATCACGCGCCGCCTGCGGGGGACGTTGGTGCGTCCACCGGCGGCGGCCGGCCACGGCGACAGCGACAGTCCGGTGGCGATGCCCACCCAGCCCGCCATGAGCGCCAAGGTGAGCCCGTCCTCCATGTCGACCCGGCCACGCAGGTCGACCGCGGACCCCGCCCAGAACGCCAGCATGGCGATGACGGCGAAGATCACGCAGCACAAGGCGTGCAACGCCCGGACCCGGCGTCGTCCGCCGATCGGCCACAGCAGGTGCGGGACGATGTCGATCGGCGTCAGACCGGGTGGCGGCCGATCCGTCCCGGCGGTGTAGGCGGCCTGCCACCGCAGGTGGGTGGCCAGGTTCTCCAGCCAGGCCCGCACCTGTTCCGGACGGTACGGAGTGCCGTGGGCGGCGCGCGGGGTGAGTTCGGTCGCCGCAGGGACGTACGCGTCGAGCAGTCTCTGGGCGATCCGCCCCGCCGCGACACACGCGTCACCCGAGGTGTGGAGGAGGTCGGCGGGGTCGGCGCCCGACTCGACGGCCGTTACGGTCAGCAGCAGCCGCCACGGTGTGGCCAGGGCGATGCGGACGGCCGCCCCCGACGTTCCGGACAGCGCCTCGTGGATGCCGCTGCGGTGTCTGTCACAGGGGTGACCGTCCGGCCAGCGGTTACGCAGGTACGCGCTGATCTGCTCGATGGTCAGGTCGTGCAGATGGATCCGGGTGGCGTTGTCGAGCCCGGCGCGGGCCTCGGACAGTTCGGCGTGGCGGTCGGCCCGGCAGGTCACGACGACGGCCCCCGGTCGCCGTCCGGAGAGGTCGCTGTAGCGGTTGAGCTCGTTGAGCAGGCCGATCGCCCGGCGGGGCGGCCCTGTGGACGGTTCGGGGTCGAGTTCGTCGAGCCCGTCCAGCACCGGCAGCACCTGGCGGTCCCGTACGAGTCGCTCGGCGTCCTTGGCGGCGAGCCCGAAGTCCTGCACGAGTTGTTCGGCCAGCCATGGTTCGAACGGGCTTCCCAAGGTCCATCGGGCGGCGTTCAGGCGTACCGGGACGCGGTGACCGGGTTGCCCGCCGGTGGTCAGGAGGGGTTCCAGCAGTTGCAGGACCAGTTCGATGGCGAGCACGGTCTTGCCCGCTCCCGACTCGCCGACGACCATCAGGCGTTGTGGTCGCAGAGCGTCGAAGAACCGGCCGATGGAGTGCAGGTCGTCCGTCGCAGTGCCGGCGGCGAAGGACACCGGCGCGATGCTGTATCCGCTGAGCAGCCCCTTGCGCGCCCTGTCCTCCTCCCTGGCCACCCGCCGCGCCAGGAGATCGACGGCGGGGTCCGGGCGCGCGGCCGCGAGGGTCGCGGGAGTCGGGAGCGGGGTGTGGGTGCCCGGCGGCTCGGCCAGGGCGCTTCTGGCGGCCCGCCAGCGTTCGAGTTCACGGGGGATCTGCTCGTCGGGGTAGTCGCGGTAACGGAAGCAGGCGGTGACGAAGGCCTGGACGAAGTCCCACCGCGGCAGCTTGTCGGTCTGCCGGAGGACGTGCGAGGTCGTGCTCTTGGGCAACGCGTCGATCGTGACTCCGTCGGCGCTCACCGTCTGGCCGGCCAGGGTGCGCAGCCTGCTCAGCGACGGCTCGCCCGCCCACTGCTTGAGCCGGACCAGCGACAGGACGTACTCCGCCGCGCTGCCGGCCTCGGTGGGGTCGGGGGGAAAGGGATGGTCCGCGGTCATCAGTGTCCCGTCCCCACCAGCGACCATTCGAACGTCGCCTTCCCGCGCCGGGGCCATCGGCGGTCTAGACAGGTGCCTTCCAGCGTCTGGACGTGACGCGACTCCATCAGGAAGTTCCGTGCCTCGTCGGACTCCACCAGCTCCCGGCCGACCGCGATGGGCACGAACCCGTGACGGGGGATGTAGACCCATCGGCCGCGATCCCAGTCATAGGGGTCGAACCAGCGGTGGCGCACCGTACCGGACACCCGCACCTCCAGCCCGGCCCGGGTCAGGACGAACGATCCCTGGGAGCGCAGCAGGCTCATCCTGCTGACGTAGAAGAGTTCCGTGCCGATGAACGCGTTGATCCGGGCGTCCCAGTAGTCGTGCAGCCAGGTGGAGTCGCCGTCGCGCAACTGCTCGGCCTGGCGCGCGAGCTGCCGTTCGAACCTGCGCTGGTTGCGGCGCTCGGCCTTCTTGATCACTTTGAACGAGCGCAGCCAGCGCAGCGACATCGTCCTGGAGGCGCCGGCGCCGTCCATGAAGTGGTTGAGGAAGTCGGCCGCGACCGGATGCACCGACCGGCTCTCGGTCACGATCGAGCGGAACAGCGCGGCCAGCTCCGGGGTCGGTTTGCCCGTCCGCCGCAGGAAACCTCGCAGGAACATGCTCGCTCTCTCCGTCGTGGGGTCATGGACACGTCTGCCGGTACTCCTCCAGCGGCACGTAGTTCTCCCATTCGTCGCGGGTGAGGGAGCGGCCGGCGTTGGCGCACGCCGCGGCCTCCAGGCTGCCGGGGGCGCCGACGTTCCACAGCCGCGCGGTTCCGTCGCCGGCCACCGAGGCGAGGGTCCTGCCGTCCCGGCTGTAGGTGATCGCGGTCACGGCGCGGTTGTGGCCTTTCATCGGGGTGCCGAGTGGCCGGTAGGTCAGCAGGTCCCACAGTTGCACGTTGTCGTCGTCGGAGCCGGTGGCCAGGACCAGGCCGTCCGGGCTGAACGCGAGTGCGCTCATCGAGCCTCCGTCTGCGATCAGCGCGACGCCGACGGTGCGGCGGCTCGCGACGTCCCAGAGCCGGACGGCGGAGTCGGCGGCGGTGAAGGCCACCCTCCGGCCGTCGGGGCTGAAGGCCAGGTCGTTGACGAATCCGCCGCCGGTCGCGGGCGGCGAGCCGGGAATCTCGCGGCGGGCGGCCACGTCGAACAGGCGCATCCGGTTGTCGAAGCCCGCGGTCGCCAGGGTCGTGCCGTCGGGGCTGAAGGCCATGCCCGTGATGACGTCGGTGTGATCGGGGACGCGGATGCGCGGCCCGCTTTCGCGGCGGCTCGCGACGTCCCAGATCACGATGGCCTTGTCCTCGTTGACGGCGATGAGCCGGCCGTCGGGGCTGATCTCGGCCAGGCCGTCGAGCGCCGCCTCATGGGCGACGACGCGGCGGCTCGCGAGGTCCCAGACGCGCAGGCCGTCCATGCCGGACGTCAGGAGCGTCCGCCCGTCGGGGGTGAACCTGATCGCGGACACCGAGCCGCGAGCGCCCTCGGGAACCAGCGGCGGGCCGGTGGGACGCTGGGTGGCCACGTCCCAGAGCTGGATGGCGGGGTTCTTCTCGCCGGGCGCCCCGGTGGCCAGGGTGCGTCCGTCGGGGCTCAGCGCGACGACGGACTGCGCGGCCATCGGGGTGCCGAGCTGCAGGTGGATCTGGGGGTCGGCCAGCCGGACCACGCCGTCGTCACTGGCGGCGGCGAGGAGTTTCCCGTCGGGGCTGAACGCCACCCGTTCGACGCCGGAGACGTTGTCGCGAAGCGAGAGCACCTGCCGGCGGCCGGCCGTGTCCCACAGGATGGTGTGACCGGCGCCTCCGGCGGTGGCGACCCGGGTGCCGTCGGGGCTGAAGGCGATCGCGTTGAATCCGGAAGAGCCGTTCGCGTCCTTGAAGGTGCCCGTCTGCTGCCGTGTGTCCATGTTCCACAGTCGGGCGGTCCTGTCCCGGCTCACGGTCGCGAGGGTGTTGTCGTCGGGGCTGATGGCGACATAGGTGACGGCCTCGGTGTGGCCCGTGAACGGGGCGCCGAGCCGGCGGGACGTGGCGGTGTCCCAGAGCCGCGCGGTTCTGTCATCGCTCGCGGTGACCAGGGTCTTGCCGTCGCGGCTGAACGCCACCGCGTTGATTTTGGTGGCCAGGTCTGGTTTGTCCCTGGCGCGGCCCATGGGGGCTCCGTACGGACGATGCGTGGTCGCGTCCCACTGCTGGACGACGCCTCTGAAGTTCCCGGTCACGAGGGTCTTGCCGTCCGGGTTGTACGCCAGCGCCGACACGACCTCCTTGCCCTCGATCGGGGCGCCCACCTGGCGGCGGGTGGCCACGTCCCAGAACCAGACCGTGCTGAGGCACGAGGTGGCCAGCGTCCGGCCGTCGGGGGAGAAGGCCAGGTCGACGCCGCTTGAGCATGCGTACTTCTGGCGGGTGATCGGGGCGCCCAGCTGCCGCCGCGACGCCACGTCCCACAGCCGCGCGGTGCCGTCGTCGCCGCCTGTCGCGATCATCGAACCGTCGGGGCTGAACGCCAGCGCCGTGACGCCTTTCGTGTGCCCGGTGAGGGTTCCCCTGCCGGTGCGGGTGGCCGCGTAGAGAAGGCGGTTCCTGGCCTCGTCGGTGTGGGCGACCCGCCACGCGGCCACGGCCAGCATCGAGGACAGGGCGGAGTCGCCGGTGACCTCGCTCTGCGCGGCGAGCTGGCGCGAGACGGCGAAGCTGCGCTGGACGCCGGCCTCGTTGGCCGCGTTGACGGCTGCGCCCGCCGCGACGAGGGCGAGCGCCGACAGCGTCGCGAGCCCGGCCTGGACGAGACGGCGGCGCCGGCTCGCCCGGCGCGCCGCCCGCGCCGACGCCGCGACGAAACGCTCCACTGTCGGGCCTGGCGGCGGGAAACTGTCGGGGTCGCGTTCCCAGCGGGGACGTACGTCGTCGACCGACAGCAGACGAGCGCCCCGGTAGAGGAAAGCGGGGTCGCGGTGGTGCTCGGCCCACTGGGCGGTGTCCTCGATGAGCTGGTCGTAGACCGCCTGGGCGGTGAAGTCGGGTTCGAGCCACTGGCGCAGGGTCGGCCAGGCGGTCAGGAGCGCGTCATGGGCGATCTCGGCGGTGTCCTCGTGCAGGGTGAGCAGCCGCCGGTCGGCGAACGCGGACAGCAGCGCCTCCACCTGGCCGGGCTGCTCCGCCGACGCCGCGGCGTGGATCTCGGTCAGCGTCGCCCTGCGTCGTGCCACCCGCCCGCCCGCGGTGATCAACGTCATGCGCCGGAAGACCCTGAGCGCGGTCTTGCGGTCATCAGGCGGCAGCTGATCGAGGACCGCGTCGGCCGCCCGCCGCACGGAGTCGCGGACCCGGCCGGATTCCTCGTAACCCCGGACGGTCAGCCGGCCGTCCTCACGTCTCTCCCAGGTGTTGCGCAGAGCCTGCGAAAGCAGGGGAAGGGCCCCGGCCTCGTCGGCGCGCAGCTCGCCCAGGATGGTCTCCACCAGACCGGGCTCGATCCGCAGCGCCACCTCTGCGGCGGGGCCGGTGATGGCGAGCAGGAGATCCGACTCCGTCATCGGCTCGACGATGACCTGGCCGTCCTGGATGGCCTCGGCGAACTGCGGGTAGGCCGCACAGCGGTCCCAGTAGTCCGCCCGTACGCCGATGATCACCGCGGCGCCCTGTGGGCCCTCGGTCAGGGCGTGCAGGGCCCGCACGAACGCCTGGCGCTCCCCTTCGTCGGTCACCAGGATGAACAGCTCCTCGAACTGGTCGACCACCAGCACGAGACGGCCGTCGCCCGGCGCCATCGGCCGAGGATCGTCCCGCAGCCGCTCGTACGCCGTTTCGACGCGCCCGCCGAACGCCCCCGTCCACGCCTGGGCCAGCGCCTGCAGCGGCCTTGAGGTCGGTGTGATGAGCAGGCGCGGCCACCGCTGCGAACCCGGCAGCATCCCCTTCGCCAGCGCCGGCATCACCCCCGCCCGTAACAACGACGACTTGCCCACCCCCGAGGCGCCCGAGACCAGCAGGACGGACCCCTGCCCGTCCAGGCGCGGTCGCAGGCGGTCGAGAAGGTTGTGGGTCGCGCGGGCGCGTCCGAAGAAGAACTCGGTCTTGTCGGTCTCGAAAGGCGCGAGCCCTTGGTAGGGGCATATGTCGCCGCGACCACCCTCGCTCCCCAGACCCATGGCCCTCATTCTGGCCAATCGCGGCGATGCCGATCAATCGAGTTCAAGCCGCGAAAGAGCTGTCTTCAGGCCGTGCGATTCCGTCCCTTTCCGTCTGACCAGTGGTTGGACAGCCCGAACGCACCTTCGATGTACCTGGGACGCTGGGGGCGGGCGGCCCATCCCTCCACTCGATGAGCTTGGAGCAGCCGTGACCGTCGAACTGATGCGGTGTCCCGACGACGACCTGTCTTTGGGGACACTGCTGCGCGGGTGGCGGGAGCGGGCGTTGCTGACGCAGGAGCAGCTCGCCCAACGGGCCGACCTCAACGTCCGGACCGTTCGCCGGTTGGAGAACAGAGGGCTCCAGCAGCCTCGCACCACGTCGATTCTGCTGCTGGCGGAGGCGCTGGGGCTGGACGGCGAGGAACGCGCGGTGCTGGCCGCCGCCGCCCGGGGCCCTTCGGCCGAACGCGGCGATCCGGTGGCCGTTCCGCGGCAACTGCCGGCCGGCGCGGCGGTGTTCGTCGGCCGCGAGCACGAACGGACGGCGCTGGAGGACACGGCGACGGTCGCCGCCATCGACGGCATGGCCGGAGTCGGCAAGACGGCGCTGGCCGTGCATGCCGCCCACCGTCTTGCGCCCCGCTTTCCCGACGGGCAGTTGTTCGTGAACCTCCACGGCCACACCAGGGGGATGACGCCTGTCGACCCGGGCGACGCGCTCGCCCGCGTGCTGCGCGCGTTCGACGTGCCGGGCGAGCGCATCCCCGAGCACGTCGACGACCGCGCCGCGCTGTATCGCGGCGTCGTGGCCGACCGCAGGGTCCTGATCGTGCTGGACGACGCCGCCGACGAAGACCAGGTCCGTCCACTGCTGCCCGCCGGCCGGGGCTGCCGGCTGATCGTCACCAGCCGGCGCCGTCTGATCGGCCTGGACGGCACCAGGACCTTGTCGCTGGACGTCCTGCCGGCGCGGGAGGCGGTTGCCCTGTTCACCCGGACGGCCGGGCCGGAGCAGGTCATGGACGCGCCGGCGGGTGTCCTGGTGGAGATCGTGGAGCGGTGTGGACGGCTCCCGCTCGCGGTCCGCATCGCCGCCGTCCGGCTTCGAGCCCGTCCGGCCTGGAGCGTGGGGCATCTGCTCGCCCGGTTGACCGATGATCGGCCGGCCGAGTTGACGGCCGGGCGGCACAGCGTCACCGCCGCCCTGGATCTGTCATATCAGCGGCTTTCCGAGGATCAGCGACGGGTGTACCGGCTGCTGGGCTCGATCGTCGGTGCCGAGTTCGGGGTCGACGAGGCCGCCGCCGTGCAGGGCACGACCGTGGTACGGGCGAGCCGTCTGCTGGACCAGCTGCTGGACGTCCACCTCCTGCAGGAGCCCGCCCCTGGCCGCTTCCGATTCCACGCTCTGGTCCGCGACCACGTCCGGGCGCTGCCGCACGGGACGTGGGGCGAGGTGGCCGGCCCGTTCTGACAACCCCAAGGTTCTGATCATGTGGTACGAAGGGTGCCTCTTCTAACTTTTGCTGGATTTTTGGGGAAATATGACCATGCTCACCAGGCGGCGGCTCCTTCAGGCTGGGGCCGGCCTCGTACCCGCCGTCGCGCTCGGCGCCCGCCCCGCCGAGGCGGAGACCGCCGCGATCCCGACGACCGGGGTCGTGCCGAGTGCCCTCGCGGGCTTCGACAGCGCGATGAAGACGTTCATCACCGAGCGGAACATCTCGTGCGCCCAGCTCGCGGTGGCCAAGGGCGGCAAGATCCTGCTCGCCCGCGGCTACGGCGCGTACACGAAGGCCGGCGCGAGCGTCCTGGTGCAGCCGACCTCGCTCTTCCGGATCGCGAGCCTCAGCAAGAGCCTGACGGGAGCCGCGCTGGCCCGGCTGGCCCAGGACGGCAAGGTCAGCCTGGGCGCGAAGGTGTCGACCCTGCTCGGGCTGTCCACCACGGCGGACCCGCGGCTGGCGAACGTCACCGTGTGGCGGCTGCTGCAGCACACCGGCGGCTGGAACCGCGACGTGACGCCGGACCCGCTCTGGAACGACACGAACATCGCGGCCGCGCTGGACCTGTCGCTGCCGGTCGGGCACGCCGACATCATCAAGTACGTGAGCGCCAGGAAGCTCGACTTCGACCCCGGCGCCAAGTACGTCTACAGCAACTACGGCTACATGCTGGCCGGACGGGTGATCGAGAAGATCTCTGGCATGAGTTACGAGTCCTACATCCGGCAGCAGTTGCTCTCCCCGGTCGGGATCAGCCGGATGCGGCTCGGCCGGAGCCTGCGGTCGCAGGCGTTCTCCACTGAGGTGCCCTACGAGTCGAAGTACACCCGCAAGAGCGTCGTGGACGACTCGGGCGCCGTCGTGCCGTTTCCCTTCGGCGGCTTCAACATGCCGAACCAGGATGCCAACGGCGGCTGGGTCGCCTCGGCTGTCGACATGGTCAAGTGGGGCTTCGTCTTCGACGCGCCGGGCGTGGTGCTCAACAAGACGTCGATCTCGCGGGTGTTCGCCAAGCCGGAGACCGGTGTCAACTCGGGCGGCTCCTGGTACGGGCTCGGCTGGCACGTTCGCAACAACAACGTCGGCACGCTGAACACCTGGCACAACGGCTCGATGCCCGGCACGTTCAGCTTTCTGGCGCGGGTGCAGAACGGCGTCAGCTACTGCGCGATCTTCAACCGGAGGGAAGAGGAGGGCTCGCCGGACTTCGATGTGATCGACCCGATCCTCGGCAAGGCGATCAGCACCGTGAAGACCTGGCCCACCACGGACCTCACCTCACGGTACTTCTGACCCCGGCCCGCTGATGCTCAGTGGCATTGCCAGGTGAAGCGGGCCTGGTCGAAGCGCTGGGCCGCCAGGTCCTCGGAGGTGATCAGCCAGTAGAGCGCGCCCCCGTCGCCCCACATCATGTCGGCGTCGTCGTCACTGGCGAACTGGACGAGCAACCGCCACCGCCCCACCTCGTCGAGGATGTCGTCGTAGTGGGGATTGTCGGGGGTGTCGGTGTCAAGGTCCCAGTCATCGGGGAAGTCGGCCACGTCGTACTCGACCTCGCCCTGGATGGCGTTGGGCCAGCCGCCCACCTGGTGGTGGACTCGGAGCAGACGCCATACGGCCTCCTGGAACCCGACGTACGCGGGGTCGGTGGAGACCGTTTCGTAGTCGAGACCGAGCGGATTGTGGATCTCGTAATCGGTGAGTTGCGGAAGCTCGACGGCGGGGACGGCGCGGAGCGGAACCCGCCGGTACGGTTTCAGCGCGCTCGGCGTCGGACGGGGGAACAGGGGGGTTTCCGTGGGGAGGTAGAGGACCTGCGCGCCGGGGCGGCTTTCCGGCACCGAGGCGCTGACCCACGACTCGAAGTTGTCGGCCTGGCCGTCGAAATAGAAGAACAGCAGGATGCCGGTTTTCGGCAGGGACGGTTCGGCGGCCGACAACTTGCCGCAGTCGAGGGCGGCCACGAAGGACAGCGGGCCGTGACCCTCCCACATCGGCCAGTCGACTCCCTCGGGGAGCAGCGGTTCGCCGCCGAGCACGCCGACCTGCTCGTCTCCGGGGCGGGCGGCCACGAGGATCTGGCCGCGTGGCTTCAGCAGCGAGCAGAACCGGTCCACGAGGTCGGCGGGGAGGCGCTCGTGAGCCAATGCGGTGAGGGCTGGAAGGCTGATCATGCAGGGGATCGTGCCAGCCGGGGCTGACAGTCCGACGCGGCTGCGGGTGGACTGTTCTAGAGAGCGCTCTCTTGACAGAAATACTGATATTGCCGGAAGGTTTCGGTAAGGCTACATCCGTGAAATGGATGAGGTACCCCGAATGGCATGCACCCCCCGAACCAGCACGCTGCTCACCATCGGTACCGCCCTCGTCGCGGTGCTCGCGCTGCTCGTCCCCATGACCGGCACCGCGAACGCCGCCCCCGCCCCCGGCCCGCTCGTGTGGTCCGACGAGTTCAACGGGGCGGCCGGCACCGCCGTCGACCAGTCGAAGTGGCGCTTCGACATCGGCGGCAGCGGCTGGGGCAACAACGAGCAGCAGTACTACACCAACAGCACCGGCAACGCCGCCATGGACGGCGCAGGCAACCTCGTGATCACCGCCCGCCGCGAGAACCCGGCGGGCTACCAGTGCCACTACGGCACCTGCCAGTACACCTCCGCCCGCCTGCTCACCGCCGCCACCTTCACCAGGGCGTACGGACGGTTCGAGGCGCGCATGAAGCTGCCGCGCGGCCAGGGCATCTGGCCGGCCTTCTGGATGCTCGGCAACGACATCGGCTCGGTCGGCTGGCCCAACAGCGGCGAGATCGACATCATGGAGAACATCGGCCGCGAGCCCACCACCGTGCACGGCACGATCCACGGCCCCGGCTACTCCGGAGCGGGCGGCATCGGTGCGGGCTACTCGAACGGCGTGTTCGCCGACGCCTTCCACACCTTCGCCGTCGACTGGTCCCCGAACCTGATCATCTGGTACGTCGACGGCGTGGAGTACCAGCGCAGAACCCCGGCTGACCTCGGCGGCAACCGCTGGGTCTTCGACCACCCGTTCTTCATGATCATGAATGTGGCCGTCGGCGGGTACTGGCCCGGCTACCCTGACGCGTCCACCACGTTCCCGCAGTCGCTCTCTGTGGACTACGTCCGCGTGTACGCCCCGCCCACCGGCGGCGCAGGCGGCCAGATCACCGGCATCGGCGGCAAGTGCGTCGACGTGGCGGGCGCCGGCACCGCCAACGGCACGGCCGTCCAGCTGTACGACTGCAACGGCACCGCCGCCCAGAGCTGGGCGTGGAACGGCGACGGCTCGGTACGCGCGCTCGGCAAGTGCATGGACGTCGCGGGCGGCGCCACCGCCAACGGCACCCAGGTGCAGCTCTACGACTGCAACGGCACCGGCGCGCAACGCTGGACGTTCAACGGGGGCCAGATAGTCAACCCCCAGTCGAACAGGTGTCTCGACGCGACGGGCAACAGCTCGGCCAACGGCACGCGGCTGCAGATCTGGGACTGCGCGGGCAGCGCCAACCAGCGGTGGACGCGTAGCTCATGAAGTGAGCGGGAAAAGGCCCTTTCCGATGACGGGAAGGGCCTTTTCCCATACGAGAACGCGCTCTCTCAAGCAGGAAAAGAAAGATTCCCGACCGGCAGGGCGGGGAAGCCGGCTGCCATCATGGGGGACATGCTGGGGCTGGACGAGATGGAGGAGCGGGCGTACCGGTTACTCGTGCGGGCGGGCGAGGCCGAGGTCGAAGATCTCGCCGCGGAGCTGGAGACCACCGTGACCGAGGCCGCCGCCACGCTGGCGGCCATGCAGGCCGCCGGGATCGCGCGCGAGAGCGCGGGCGGGAGGTTCGCGCCCGTCGCGCCCGAGGTCGCGCTGGGCCCGAGGCTGGTGCGGGAGCAGGAGACGATCGACTGGGCACGGCAGGCGGTCGAGCAGCTCGCCGAGGAGTACCGGGCGAGCCTGCGCCGCAGGGACGCCGACCGGCTGATCGAGGTGCTGCCGAGCCGGGCCGCGCTGCGCGAGCAGGTGCGCCATCTGCAGGACAGCGCCCGCGAGGAGGTCACGTGCTTCTGCCGGGCCGGGCATGTGGTGATGCCGTCGGAGGACAACACCGAGGAGCTCGAAGCGCTCGGCCGGGGGGTGAACTACCGGGTCATCTACGAGCGGGCGCTGCTGGAGGAGCCCGGGATGATGGCCAACGTGGCGTACGGCATCAAGCTCGGCGAACGCGCGCGGGCCGTGCGCGCGCTGCCGGTGCGGATGATGATCGTCGATCGGGCCGTCGCGCTGCTGCCGCTGGTGCAGCACGCGGGCGGGATGACCGAGCCGACCGCCGCGCTGGTGCGGGGGAGCAGCCTGCTGGAGGCGCTGATCGCGCTGTTCGAGGGGCAGTGGGAGCGGGCCACGCCCATCAGTTCCCTGGAGGGCGGGCAGGTGACGGAGCACGCCTGCCCGCTCGACGCCAACGAGCTGTATCTGCTGTCGTTGCTGGTCGCGGGGGTGCCGGACAAGTCGATCGCCAGCCAGCTCGGGCTCAGCCTCCGTACCGTGCAGCGCCGCGTCTACCACCTGATGGAGCTCGCGGGCGCGCAGACCAGGATGCAACTTGCCTGGCATGCGGCCCGCGAGCGCTGGTTGTGACGTTTATCCGACCCCGTAGGCCCGGGTGACGGTCTGCTCGAAACGCGAGCCCGTGCCGGTCGCCGTCACGCGCAGCGACACCCCGGTCTCGCTCGCCTGGTGGGAGACCAGTGCCTTGTAGCGGCCCTGGTTGCCCAGCGAGATGAGCGGAAGCCGCCGCCAGGTCTTGCCGTCGTCGTAGGACAGCTCCGCGGTCAGCGTCTTCGCCCCGCCGTGCACGGTGAAGCCCAGCGTGACGGGCAGCGCCTTGCGTACCCTGCCTTCGAGGTCAGCGGGCACGTCGTAGTCCACGCCGAGCAGCGGCACCGGCCGGGTGCCCTCGGGGCGGGCGGACCGGAACGTCCACGCCGTCCGGGTGGCCGTGGCGTAGCGCCACTCCTGCGAGGTACGCGTCGTGTCCAGCTCCATCCGGTACTCGGCGTCCTCCGCCACGGCGGGGAAGTCGCCTCGCAGGTTGGCGCGCTCCTCCACCAGTTGCCCGTTGCGGTAGAACCGGGCCGCGGCGGTGTCCTTGTCGCCGCTGCCGCCCGCGTAGCCGTAATGTCCGTCGGCGTCCACGAACTCGGGGACGTGCACCGACAGGACGTCGCCCGTACGGCTGGAGTCGAGCGCGGCGGGGCGCACCACAGGAGCGAACCACCGCTCCTTGACCACCTGGCCGGGCCGGTATGTCGTGGGCTCGTCGGTCAGCCCGCCGCGCAGCCGGTTCATCGACTCCCAGGTGTTCATGTGCTGGACTATGTGCTGCCACTGGGTGTCGCCCGCGCTGACGTACTCGGCCCTGCGCAGCGGCGTGTGGACCAGGCGCTGGGTCTCCATCTGCGCGTCCAGGCCGTACTTCTGCCAGGGCCGCCAGCCGAAGCGCTGGTCCTTGCCCACGGCGCCGCCGCCGGACTCCTGGTAGCCGGTCTCGACCAGGGCGGTGTTACGCCAGTTCACGTCGTGGATGATCCGCTCGGGCACGCGTCCGGAGGAGACCTGCATGATCTCGTACAGGTAGGGCGGGTAGAAGGCGCCGTCCACCTCGATCGTGGCGCGGGCGCGGGCCTTGGCCGGCAGCGCCTGGCCGCGGTCGTGCGTGATCAGCAACGTGGGCAGCGGGTCGCGGGTGCCGACCGGTGTCCACGGCTGCCACATGGCCCGTCCGTCCGGCCCGACCACGATCACCGTCGCCGCGCCGGCCGAGGCGATGTCCGGCAGCTTGTCCGTCCAGTCGCCGAACTCCTCGCTGGAGATGACGACCGCCTTGCCCTTGACGTCCAGCCCCTTGACGTTCCCGTCGCCGGCGTCGACCAGCGGCCAGCGCTTCCTGCCGGCGAACTCGGGCGAGTGGCCGGCGGGACGGAGCACCACCGTGTCACGGCCCACCTTGGCCGACACCCGGGGGGCGGCGAGCTGCCAGCGAGAGGCGAACTCGAAGGTGCCCTCGCGCACGGGCGCGGTGGGGGTGACGGCGAGCCCCTCGACCGACGGGAAGTTCATCGCGCCGAGCGAGATCTTCCTGGAGCCGTACGTGCGGTGCGTGAAGTACGCGGAGATGCCCTCCTGCGCCACCGGCTGCGCGGTCTTGATCTCGACCGGCACGGCGGTCCTGGCGTCGAGCACGACGTCCATGTCCGAGGCGACCCGCAGCTCCGGCTTGACGACGAGGCTGTCGATGGGCGTCTCGTCGCTCGTCTCGCCCAGGATGGCCTGCGTGTGGTAGGTGCCCTCCGGGACCTCGACCGTCCAGCCCTTGTTCGCGTCCATGATGTAGCCGATGACGTCGTCGATCCTGGCGGCGCCGTACATGACGACCAGCGGCACCCGGGTGGGCTTGCCGTCCCGCTGCACGGCCGTGAAGCGGACCTTGTGCATCTTGCCGCGTCTGGTCAGCGCCAGCGTCGTGTGCGCGACCGCCGAGCCGTCGGACGCGGTCGCGGTGACGTAGCCGGTGTGCCTGCCGTGCGCCAGCTTGGCCAGGTCCACGCCGGCCTCGACGGTCGCGCTGGCCCCCGGCTCCACGGTGAGCGTCGTGGCCGACAGGGTCAGCGCCCCTTCCCCGGGCGCGGTGCCGTCCATGTTGGTCAGGGTGGAGGCGAGGGCCAGGGTGACGGGCGACTGGCCGGAGTTGGTGTAGGTGATGGTGCCGCCGGGCTTGTCGGTGGTGCCGTCCTCGTGCAGGCCCATGCTGAGCGCGGCGGTGGCCGTGACGCTCTGGCGCAGGGCGCGCGGCACGTCCAGACGCCCGCCGCCCTGCTCGTACGGGCTCTGCCCGGCGACCGTCCTGGCCGTGGAGACCAGGGCGTCCTTGAGCTGGCCTGCCTTCCACTCGGGGTGGCGCTGGGCCAGGATCGCCGCCGCGCCCGCCACGTGCGGCGTGGCCATGGAGGTGCCCGAGAGCTTGGTGTACCGCTCGTCGACGGGCGTGCCCAGGCCGGTGCCGGCCGCGCGGGCCGCCGTGATGTTCACACCGGGCGCGGTGATGTCCGGCTTGAGCGCCTCGTCCAGGCGCGGGCCTCGGCTGGAGAACGAGGCGAGCGCGTCGTTGCCGTCCACCGCGCCGACGGTCAGCGCGGACGTGGCGGCGCCGGGCGACCCGACGGAGTAGTCGGCGCCCTCGTTGCCCGCGGCCACGACGAACAGGTGGCCGGTCTCCCGCGTCAGCCGGTCCACGGCGGTGCTGAGCGGGTCGGTGCCGTCGGTGGGACCGCCGCCGAGGCTCATGTTGATGACGTCGGCGCCGCTCTCCTTGGCCGCCCACTCCATGCCCGCGAGCACCTGCGACTCGGTGCCGCTGCCCGCGGCGTTCAGCACCTTGCCGATCACCAGTTCCGCGCCGGGCGCGACGCCCTTGCGCAGGCCGTTCGACGCCGCGCCCGTGCCCGCCACGGTGGCGGCGACGTGGGTGCCGTGCCCGTGCTCGTCCTTGGCCGAGGCGTCGTCGGTGAAGTTGCGGGTCAGCGTGACCTTGCCGGCGACGTCGGGGTGGGTCTCGTCGATGCCGGTGTCCAGGACGGCGACCTTCACGCCCTTGCCGTCGTACCCGTCCTGCCACGCCTGCGGGGCGCCCACCTGCGGGACGCTGTGCTCCAGCGACGCGGTGACCTTGCCGTCCAGCCAGATCTTGGCCAGGCCGTCGCGGAGCCGGGGCTCGCCGGCGTTCCAGAGCGTGGGCAGCGCGTCCTTGTCGGCGCGCAGGGTGCGCGCGTTGACGCTGCGCAGCGTGATGGCGCCCGCGTTCTCGTCCCGGTACGACAGGATCAGCGGCAGCGTGTCACTGCTCGCGTCGTCGTAGCCCTGCTCGACGAGGTCGCCGACCGAGAACAGGCGCTCGTCCACGAGGTCGCGTGACAGGTACGGCACCATGTCGGCGGGCGTGACCACCAGGTCGCCGTCCTCCTCCTTGGTGAAGAACCTGATGTTCTCCCGTCCCTTGCCGGGCTCCACGGTCGCCGCCTGCCTGCCACCGGGGAACTCCTGTAATGTCACCACATCACCGGTGATCAAGGTGACCCTGTGCAGCGCTCCCCGCGCCGCGGGTTCTGGTGCCGCGGCCTGCGCCGGCACCGGTACGACGACCGTCGCCAGGGCCGCGCCGACGGCGACGAAGCGGGTGATCCATCCCATGAACGTACCGATCTGTTTCGTCGAACTCATTGCTCGTTCATGAGAATGGGGGATCATGTCGGCGGCCAGAAAGTCTTTCACCTGGCTAATTAGCGACATGTCATGAAGATGACATCCCGGGGGGAACGTCCGGGACCGCTCCCCCCGGGATGACCTACTGAGCCGTGCAGACGGTGCCGTTGAGGGTGAAGACGGACGGGAGCACGTTCGGGCCGCTGTAGTTGCCGACGAACCCGATCGTGGCCGTCGCCCCGGTCCCCAGGGAGGGGTTGGCCGCCTCGTTGACGACCTTGACCTCCGACCCGGTCTGCGTCCAGACGCCGCCCCAGCCGCTGCCGAGGCTCTGCCAGGCCCTGGGCCATTCGAAGGTCAGGGTCCAGCCGTTGATCGGGGCGCCGTTGTTGGTGATGTCGATGGCGCCGACGTACCCGCTGCCCCAGTCGTTCTGGTCGGTCAGCCGGACCGAGCAGGAGCTGCCGGCCGGCGTGCCGGTCGTGAACGTCAGCGGCGGCGAGGACCACGACGGGGTGCCGCCGCTGCTGCGCGCGAGCACGTTGAGCGTGTAGCGGGTGCCCGGCCTGAGGTTGCGCACGGTGAACGAGGTGCCGGAAGTCTCGCCCAGTTGCTCGCTGACCGCGCCGTTCTGGCGGTGGATCTCGTACTTGGCGACCTTGGAGGAGGAGGCGGGCCACGAGATCGTGGCGGAGGCGTCGGTCACGTTCGAGGCGGCCGGCCGGCCGGGCGCGGCGGGGGCCGACGGGACCGACCTGGGCCGCAGGACCAGCGTGGTCATGGACAGCGGCGGCAGCGTCTGGCTGGTCGCCGTGCCCGTGGTGGCCGAGGTGATGCTCGTCGCGCCGTTGGTGTGGGTCAGCACGGCCGGCGCGCCCGCCGCGGGCGTGTAACCGGCGTAGTCGATCGCCACCGGGTACGAGGTGTCGGACGAGGTGTTGATCAGCATGACCGCCAGATCGCCGTTGGGGCGGCGGGCCGCGTGCGCGGCGACCTTGCTCTGATCGCTCGCCGCCCGGACGAACTGGTCACCAGGTCGGGCGAACCTGCTCATCATCTGCAGCGCGTAGTACGGCGCGAACGGCGTGTTCAGCGCCGGCTCGCAGACCGTCCCATCTGAAGTACACGTCGCGCTCGACAGCAGGCCGAAGTCGCCGTAGTCGGTGTGCCCCTCGACCTGGGTGACGTTGCCGATGCCGTTGTGGACGTTCCACCAGTCGACCGTGAACACCCCGTTCGCCAGCAGTGTCGCGTACGCGTCGGCGGCGGCCAGCGCGCCCGGCTGGGTGGTGGTGCCGTTGCTGCTGCTTCCCGTGTTGAACTCGGTCATCGCGATGCCGATCCGCTCGGCGCCCTGGCCGGCGTACCTGGCGATCTGCTGACGGGCCAGATAGAGCATGTCGGGCACCTGGCCGGCCTTGTCGAACGCGCCGGGATACCAGTGCAGGATCACGAAGTCGATCTTCGACCCGGCCATCGACAGGACGACCTTGTTCCAGCTCCCGTCGTCGCCTTCGCCCACGATGGCGTCCGGCCAGTTGGCGGGCGTGGTCAGCACGGCGCCGATCTTGATGGTGGGGTCGACGGCCTTCATCGCCTCCGAATAGGCGACGACGTGGCGGGCGTACTCGGCAGGGCTCTTGTCGGGGTGGTTGTCGGCCTCCCAGGCGGTGCCGTAGTGGCCGTTGCCGTAGTTCTCGTTGCCGATCTCCCAGTACTTGATGCCGTAGCCCTTGGTGAGGTTGGCCTGGCGCACCCAGCCCGCGGCCTCCTCGGCCGTGCCCGTCCCGTAGTTGGCGGTCACCATCGCCTGGGCGCCGGTGCGGCGCACGCCGCGCATGAACGTGTCGAAGTCGGTGTTCGGGGCCACGTAGCCGCCGGGGGCGGTGTGGTCGGCCCAGTGGTAGATGTCGGAGTAGGAGCCGCCCGGGTAACGCAACAGCTTCACGCCGGCGTCCTTGAGCCGGTCGGCGGTGTCGTCGGTGCCCAGGTTCGTGTCCCAGATGGCGTGGTTGGTCCCGATGCCGGTCTCCGGGACGGTGGCCAGCGCCGCGCGGGCGTTCACGGTCACCGCGACGGGGGTGGGCTCTTCGGCCTGGGCTGCTGGGGCGTACAGGGTGGTCAGCGCCAGTAAGGCGGCTGACGCGGCTCGTCGGAGGGGTCTCATCGGCATCGGCGCACCTCGCCATGGATAGCGGAATTCACTCGACGCCTCCTCCTGACCAGGAGGCAAGGTGATCATGAGCGGTGGTGCGAGCCCCGTCAACCGCCCATGAAACTTTCACCTGCCCCGAGGCCGAGGGCTGGGAGGATGGCCTGGTCGACGATGGCCTCCAACTCCGCGTCCGTGGGGGGCGTCCCCGTGTCGATCAGCCGTTTGGTGACGAGGGCCTCGCCGATGTCGGCCACGACCGGGGTGAGCCGTTCGAGGGGAAAGCGGCCGCGTTCGGCGTAGTGCCGCAGCACGGTGCTGGTGAACGTGCCGCCCCGCTTGGCGAAGACCCGCTCGGCCAGCGCCTGGGACATCTGCGGCGCCACCTGCGGATCGGTGAGGATGACCGCGACGGCGCGACCGGCGGGACTGACCGCCCACTCCACCATCAGCCGCAGGGACCGGATCAGGTCGCCGCGCAGGTCGTCGGCACCGGGGGTCGGCTCCTCCATCGGGTGCGTGTGAAGGAGCGCGTCCAGGAGCACCTCGATCGGGTCCGACCATCGGCGGTACAGCGTGGTGCGCGGTGTGGCCGCCCGCCGGCCGATGCCGTCCATGGTCAGCCGCCCCACTCCGACCTCCGCCACCTCTTCGAGGACGGCGTCGTGAATGGCGTTGATCAGCTCTGCGCCGCGTCGGCGTGTTCGCGGGCCCTGGTCGTCCATCGTCACCCCACTTGCTTAGCTACAGCGCTGTAGCTTACCTTCTTATTGTTAGCTACAGTCGTGTATCTAATTTCCAGGGGATGACCATGTCCATCACGGCACCGGCACAGGCGGTTCCCGTCGCCCGGCGAACACTCGCCCCCGACCTGGCACGCGGCCTGATGCTGCTGCTCATCGCGGTGGCGCACGCGCACATGTACCTGTCGGGCCACGACGTGGGCTTGCGCGGCTACAGCCTCGAAGGCGCCCCCATCGACCGCCTGGTCGCCGGGGTGCAGATCCTGCTGGTGGACGGCCGGGCCCTGCCCATGTTCGCCGCCCTGTTCGGCTACGGCCTGGTCCAGCTCGCGAACCGGCAGTTCGAGACGGGCAGGAACTGGCCGCAGGTGCGGCGGGTACTGCGCCGCCGGAGCCTTTGGCTGCTGGCGTTCGGCTTCTGCCACGCGCTGCTGCTGTTCTTCGGCGACATCCTGGGCGCGTACGGCCTGATCGGGCTGCTGTTCATCGGGTTCCTGCGGCGCGACGACCGGGCCCTGCTGCGGGTCGCGGCCATCGGGCTGGTCCTGCACGTCGTCGTGGTCGCCGGCTTCGGCTTCCTCACGATCTCGGCGCCCAAGGGCGACACACCCGCCGCGATGGCCGACCCCGTCGAGGCGCTCATGATGCGGCTGATCGGCTGGTCGGGCATGACGCCCACGTACTTCCTCGTCAGCGCCGTGTCGGCGTTCATGGTCGGGATCTGGGCGGCCCGCCGCCGCATGCTGGAAGACCCCGTCGCGCACCGGGCCCTGCTCTCCAGGGCGGCCGTCGCCGGCGCGGGCATCGCCCTGGTGGGCGGGCTGCCGTTGATGCTGATCGACACGCGGGTCTGGACGGCTCCGGACGCGGTCTCGGTGTCGGCGTACGCGCTGCACAGCGTGAGCGGCGTCGCGGGCGGCCTCGCGTACGCGGCGATCATCGGCCTGGTCGCCGGACGGGCACGACACGGCCACCACGGCCCCGTCACCAGGGCGCTGGCCGCGTGCGGACAGTGGTCGCTGACCTGCTACCTGCTGCAGTCGGTGGTCTTCGTCGCGCTGTTCGCGCCGTACCTCGGCGGTCTCGGCACGCGGGTCGGCGACGCGACCGCGTCCGGCATCGCGGTGGTCACCTGGCTGGCCACCGTGACGCTAGCCGCCCGGCTGGCCCCCCGCGGGCGGCGGGGGCCGGCCGAGGCCCTGCTGCGGCGGCTGACGTACGGACGCCGGTGAGGTCAGTTGGTCAGCAGGCCCCGGGAGCGCAGGTCGAACAGGAGGTCGACCGGCAGGGCGGGGCAGGCCATCACATTGACCTTCTTGAGTGACGGGAAGCCGGTGAACTCCGCCAGATCGCTCAGCGAGGGGCAGTCGTAGAGGTCCAGGGTGCGTAGGGAGGGCAGGCGGTCGAGCCCTTCCAAGGTGGTCATACCAGTGCAGGCGATGTCGAGTCGCTCCAGTTGCAGCAGCCCCGAGAACGGGCTGAGGTCGGCGAGGTGGTCCAGGCCCTGCAGGGTCAGGGCGCGCAGGGCGGGCATGCGTGCGAGCGCGGAGAAGTCCCGCATGGTCTCGGTGTAGACGAGGTCCACCTCGCTGATCGACGGGTGTCCTTCGAGCCCGTCGAGCGAGGTGAGCTTGTTGGAGCCTTCGACGGCGATCCTGGTCAGGGCGGGCAGCCGCGACAGCGGGAGCAGGTCGGGGAGCGGCGCGCTGGGCAGGCCAAGGTTCGTCAGGTGGGGGTGGTGGCCGAGGCCGTCGAGGCTCTTCAGCTTCGTGCACCCGGTGAGATACAGCGTTTCAAGCGCGGGCATTGCGGCGATGCCGTCGAGGCTGGTCAGCCGGGCGCAGTGCATGTGCAGCACGGCCATGGAGTCGAGCCCGTGCAGCCCGTCGATAGCGGTGATCTTGGTGGAGCTCACGTCCAGCGTGGTCAGCCGGCTCAGCCCGGACAGCGGCCGGATGTCCGTGATGTTGCGGCAGTGGTCGAGGCTGAGATCGGCCAGATAAGGGAACGACTTGCCGAACCCTTCGACGCTGGTCACCCCGCTGCTACGCAGGCTGAGACGGCGCAGGTCACGCAGGCTGAGCAGCGGGGAGACGTCGGACAGCTTGGGGGAGCTGTGGATTTCGAGCACCTCCAGATCGAGGAGCTCGGCGAGCGGTCGTACGTTGGTGACTGCCGCGCAGCCGTCCAGCCTGAGCTCGCGCAGCTCGGTCAGCGCGGCGAGCTCGGACAGGTCGGTCAGGCCCTTGCAGTGGTCCAGGACCAGCTTGCGCAGCATCGTCAGGTGGCGCAGCCCGGTGAGCGAGTCACGACGGCGCAGCTCCAGGCCGACCCGGCCCTCGTCGTCGAAGGCGGGGGCGAGCAGGTGCTCGGCGAAGGCGTCGGGGTCGAGCGCCTGCGGCCACAGCTTGAGCAGCTTGTCACTCGACGGCTCGGCGATCTTCGCGAACTCCGCAGCCAGCGCGAGGGCCTCGCCCTGGCCGCGGAGCGCGAGCTCGCGGATGGATTTCCAGGCACGAGCCGACGACGTGGACGCCAATTTGGCGCGGTAGTCGGAAAGCTCCAGGTTCATGCCACGCCACCCTACGCATTAACGATCTTTCCGGATGGCGTTCAGGAAATCTCGATGCCGAACGACGTCCCGGCGCGGGCGGCTGGCGCGCACAGGCCCCGCGGCGCGCTCAGGCGGTGCTGTCCAGCCGCCGTTGCCTTGTCGCGCCCCAGGCCGCGCAGGTCAGCTGCCCATGCTTTTCAGCACTGGACTGCGCGAACCGGGTGCAGGCGGCGCTGCTCCTCCGCGACGCCCGGCCGTCCTAGTTGTACTTGTAGAGCCGGGTGGCGAACCGATGGTTGCCGTTGAACACCGAGGCGCGGTACATGCTGACGGCCAGGTCTCCGTGCTCGGCCTTGCCGCAGGTGCCGACCCCGGCGAGCTGGTGGATCTCGTAGCGCGCCGTCGGGTCGCCGGCCACGAAGTACTCGGCGCGGGCCTGGTACTCGTCGGCGCTGGTGTCGCAGGCGAAGACGACCGTGTTCCGCTCGGAGAAGCAGGTCGTGGCGGCCCTCTTGGTGGAGGTGCAGGCTTCGGCTCTGGCCTGGGCGGTGGCAGGAGTGACGCGGGTGTCCCGCTTGACCGGATATTTTGCGATGTTTCGTGCGGTCTGCCAGCGGCTGTACTTGACCCGGCGGTTGCCCTGGTAGATCGCTGCCCGGAACGTCACGACCTTGCCGATCTCCCGGCTGCCGCGGACATCGCCCTCGCGGCCCAGGTTGTGGATCACGTACTCGGTGCCCAGGTAGCCGTTGAGGTAGTACTCGACGACCGCGTGCCGCCGGTCGTTCGCCGTGTCCTCGATCGTGATGCCCGGTCGGTCGCTCCCGTCCGCCCCGACGCACGCCTCCGCACCCTTGACCCGTACGCACACGGGCTCGGCGTCGGTCTGAACCTCGGCGGCGGGGGTCGCCTGGATGCGGGGCGTCGCGACCGCGGTCGCCCGCGTGGTCAGGCCGGGGTCGACCCGGGCCGCGGCCCCGTCAGCGCTGAACACGGCGGCCGTGATCACAGCCGCCGTCACAAATGTGCGTGCCAATGCCACTCGAACCTCACCAGCCTCACGAATCACGATGCTCTGCCACGGATGTGACGCGGAGCGTGGTGAAAAGGTTTCGAATCCGTTTAAATCCCGTTTATCTCAGCGGTGCTGCCGCTTCATCGTGGATGCCAACAGGAGCAGCAGCGCGCCCTGCGCCAGCATGCCCGGCGCGAGCGGCGGGGCCGAGCCGACCGTCTTGGTGAGCGCGTACCACCATTGGGTGAGCGACGAAAGGGCGTTCCACCCGGGGTCGGACGGACCGGCGCCGAAGTTGACGGAGACGTGCGTGAACACCCCGTACGCCGACACGACCAGCACGACCGCGGCGAGCACCCGGACCACCGTGATCGCTCGCGGCGCGGCCAGCAGCAGCACCAGCCCGAGCGCCAGCAGCACCAGCGCCGCCCAGGGGATGAACTGCACGGGGCCGCGCCAGTGGCGCTCGAAGGCCAACTCCGCGGCGGCGCCCGCGATGCCGATGGCGACCAGGGACAACAGTCCGAGGCGGAGCAATGGGGCGGGGGCCGTTCTGGCCTGCTGGGCGAGCGTGTCAGGGGGCGTCGAGGTCATGCGGGACCACCGTCCGATGCGGGCTCTGATGTTTTGCGTCAACCCTTTCCACGAACCCTCAGAGGACCCTGTGTGGTTTCTGAAGATCTGGTGAGAATGTCGTGCTCCACCCGGTCAGCGCCTCAGCACCGCCTCGAACACCTGCGCCAGCTCGGCGGCGTCCTCCCCGGCGTGATGGGTGTGCGGCAGCCCGTCGAGGCCCAGCTCGTGCTTGACCTTGCGCGACTGAGACCACTCGCAGCCCGTGCGGCCCATCCAGTAGCTGCGTAGATCGATCCCCGAGCCGGTCGCCCCGAACGGGCTCTTGCCCGTGAAGCGCACGAAGTACCAGTGCACGAACATGCCGTCCCACACCGCCGGCGCGGCCAGGAACACCGGCCGCCCGATCGTCCGCAGGTCGTCCACCCAGCGGGCGGCCTGCGCCATCGCCTGCTCGGGCGCCGGCGCCTCGCGGATCAGGCGGTCGCGGTCGAGCCCGGAGACGGCCAGCGCCTCGGGCACGAACGTGTCGGAGATCGGCTTCAGCTCGGTGTAGAAGGTCAGGTCGGGCCGTCCCACCACGGCCAGGCCCAGGGAGATCATGCTGTAGGGGCCGGGTATGGGGCCGTCGGCCTCCACGTCGGCGGCGACGTACAGCTCGGGGAGTTGGGACACGGCCGTAAGAATAAACGCGGGAGACCCACGGGCACCAAGGGTTCGAGGGCGCTGCACGACATCTTCACAAGGCTCACACACCGGGCTGGTGGACCGGCCGGGGCCTTTCGGGGTGTGCTCGTCAGGTGTTGTGCGGAGAAGGGGCAGGTGTCGCCAGTGGGGAACTGGATGGACGAGCCGATCGTGGACCCCACCGTGTCCAGGCTGGACAGGTTGCGGATCGTCGGCGCGTCCGCGCTCCTGCTCGGCCGTTCCGACCCTGAGCCTCCTCGGTGGGTGAAGCATCTGTTCGCCGTGGGGGCGGGCGTCACCGGGCTCGGCGGCACGCTGTTCGCGGCGGCGGCGCTGCGGACCGACTACCAGTCGGCGGGGATGGCCGCGCTGATGGCCTTCCTCGTGGCCCTGCTCCTCATCGGCGTCGCCCGTCCCAACGCGGGCCGGCCGCTGGCCCGTCGGTACACCGACCGCTACGTCATCCCGTCCGAGCTGGACTCCGCCGGGCTCACGCTGGTGACTAGGGCGCGGCAGGCGATCCAGGAGGTGACCGGCTCCCGGGTGAACGGGCTCGGCCTCCTCGACGGCGTCGCCAACGACATCGTGCTGCAGGCGCGGCTGTGGGACGTCGCCCGCCTCGTACGCACGCAGGGCGCGCTCCGGGCCGAGCAGGCGGAGGCCGTCGCGGCGGAGATGATGACGCCCGAACTCGCCGCCGTGCTCGAACCGCAGAAGCGGGCGCTGGAACGGTCGGTGGCGGCGGTCACGGAGCTGGTGTGGGAGCTGGAGGTGTACGCGAGCCGCGTGCGGGCGGCCGACTCCGCCTTACGCGCCGGCGAACTGCAGCGCAGCGACGACAAGTACCGGGACCTGCTGGCGCAGACGGGCGACACCGAGGGCGTGCGGGCGCTGAGCGAGCAGGCGGACGCGCTGACCCGCAGCCTGCGCGAGGCCATAGAGGCGGGGCAGTCCTTGACGTACTGAAGCGGGTCAGAACTCGCGCCAGTCGTCGAACCACGAAGCGGCCTCGGCCGCCGGCACTCCGGCCCGCTTGGCCAGCTCCCCGAACGCGTCCCCGGCCTCCTGGCGCCGCAACGTGTCGATCGACCCGTACCGCTCGTCGATCGAGTTGAGCTCCTGGACGAAATCCCGCAGCGTCTGCCTGGCGTCCGCCACCGCGCCTGGATCGTCGGGGGTCAGCCGCCCGATGGCCTCCGCCGCCACGACGTACGCCTGGCACGCCTCCGTCCCCGCCCGCTTGTGATCGTCCACCCAGTCACGCAGCGGATTGTCGAGGTTGACGGCCAGCCACTTGTCTGACTTGGCCCCGTACACCTCGACGTCCGTGCCGGACCCCTGGTAACGCTGCCTGATCGGCCCGGCCTGGCTGCTCCTGAGCCCGCTCACGCTGAGCGCGCGCAGGGACTCCGGCACCATCGAGGCGTCCACGCCGTAGGCGTTGACCAGCTCCAGCCTGTCCAGGCGCGGGGAGGCGAGGCGGCCGACGAGCCCGCCGTAGCGCTTGCGCCAGCGCACGTACAGGAACTCCAGCTCGACGAGCTCGTCGAGGGTCGCGAGCACCAGGTCGCCCGCCACGTCGAGGAACACCTTGCGAACCTCCGCCAGCCCGCGCGGCACGCCGCAGACGGACCCCAGGCGGACCCACCGCCCGTCCGAGTTCGCGGTGACGAGTTCGGGCAGCTCGCCGTCCAGCCGCAGGTGCAGCACCCCGGGTGGCAGGACGGCGCGGCGCGGCCCCGATCCGGAGAAGGTCAGCTCGGTCAGGTGAGTGCGCCCCAGATCGACCTCGTCGGGCGGGTCCGACCAGTGCAGCGACGAGATCATCGGACGGGCTTCGAGCGCCTCGACCAGCCCTCGGTCGGCGCCGGCCCACGTCAGCCCGGTCAGGCACGGAAGCACGTCCAGCCCGGCCCAGCGGATCTCGCCCCGGCGTTCGCGCAGGTCGAGCTTGGTCATGTGGCCCGACCGGTACATCGGCGACCCGCCGAGATCGACCCGGACCCGGCCGCCGACGGCGTTCTTGTAGGCCGCCCGCGCCTCGGCCGGAATCACCGTCTCCCACAGGCGCTGCAGGGTGACCTCCTCCGGCAGCCCCGGCCAGAAGCCTTGGCAGATGGTCTCGCGCGGCAGGTCCCGTCCGATCGGCAACCGGCCGATGAGCACGAAATCCGTCGGGACGGGGTCGGCCACGTCGATGTTCACCACCTCAGGATCGCCCGGCCAGGCGTGGTGATCGATGGTCAGCGGGCCCGCCCCGCGTAAGTCGTCGAGCGCGGGCAGCGCCTCGGAATGCCGGCGGAGCAGGCACACCGTGATCACGTCGCCGGCCGCGCCGGTCACCTGGGCCGCGCCGTACCCGCCCAGCGGCAGCGGCATGGCCACCACGTCCCCGATCTCGAACATGCCGGGAGGCTAGCAAAACCTCGGTGCTCGTGATCGAGCCGTCCGGGCCGGAACTTTTACCTCCGCCTTATGCGTTGGTCACACGACACGGGGGTGCGCATGGACGTCGTTCTGGCATTGCTGTCGGTGCTCTTAGGGGCGGTCACCATCGGCGCGATTCTCGCCGCGGAGTCGGCTCGGGTACACGCCCGCCTGAGGCTGGGCGGGCTGCGCGACGTCGATCTCGGCTACTACGATCTCGCCTATCTCGCAGGCGGTCCCGCGCGGGTGGCGGACACCGCGATCGGGTTGCTGGCCAGGGAGGGCGAGGTCCGCGTCTCCAGGGGTGGCAAGCTGCATCGCGTCTCCACCGCCGTCTCGGCGGGATACCCGGTGGAGGAGAGACTGTTCGCGATCCTCGCCGAGCGGAGGAGCCCACCGGTCGTCCGCGTCAAGCGCAGCCTGGCGTCAAGCGCGGAGGTCACCGCGATCATGGGCCGGCTCGTCGGCCTGGGCCTGCTCGTCGACCCCAGGACCGCTGCCGGGTTCCGCGTCAGCTGGGGTGTGCTGAAGCTGATTCCCGTGGTCGCGGGCGTCGCCATCGCGATCGACGGGATCTTCATGATCATCTTGACGTCGCCACCGCTGACCGTGGCGGCCCTGCTCGGGTTCGGCGGGAGCTGGCTGGTGGCCAGAAAGGTCTCCTCCCTGTACGCCAAGAACCGGCCGGTCACGCTCGGCCGGGCGGGCCGCTACCAGCTGGAGAAGGCGCGCAAGGCACACCCGTACGGAGCCGCGACCGACGCGGTGGCCATGCCGCTCGCGCTCTACGGCCTGAGCCATCTCGGTGACGCCGATCTGTCGGCCGAACTCAGCAGGCGTTCGATCCCGGACGGTCACCTCTACCCGGTCAACCACACCACCTCGAGCGGCCAGTGTGGCTCCGACGCCCCGCGCCCTGAGGACAGCGGAGGCGACGGCGGAGGCTGTGGCGGCGGAAGTTGTGGCGGGGGAGGCTGCGGCGGGGGAGGCGGCGGGGGCTGACAGAGCGGTTCGCCTTCCCCTGAAGGCGAAGGAGTTCTCCACAGTCGAAAGGACGTGTCCCGATGAAGCGGACGCCAGGCCATCGGGATCACGTTCCGTACGTGCCATCACATGTTGATCATGTGTCCGGCCAGGCCGTGGACCGCCTCCTTGACCGCTTCGCCGAGCGTCGGGTGGGCGTGCACGTTGCGGGCGACCTCGTGCACGGTCAGGTCCCACTGCTGCGCCAGGGTCAGCTCGGGCAGCAGCTCGGTGACCTCGGGGCCGATCAGGTGGGCGCCGAGCAGCTCGCCGTGCGAGTTGTCGCTGATGATCTTGACGAAGCCGGCGGTGTCGCCCAGCCCGTGCGCCTTGCCGTTCGCGGTGAACGGGAACTTCGCCACCTTCACGTCGTAGCCCAGCTCGCGCGCCTGCGCCTCGGTGTAGCCGAAGCTGGCCACCTGCGGCTGGCAGTACGTGGCCCGGGGGATCATCACGTAGTCGAGCTCCATGGTCTCGGCGTTGCCGATCGTCTCGGCCGCGATGATGCCCATGGACTCGGCGGCGTGGGCCAGCATCAGCTTGGCGGTGACGTCGCCGATGGCGAAGATGTGGGGCACGTTCGTCCGGCAGCGGCCGTCGACCGCGATGGCGCCCCTGTCGGTCAGCGCCACGCCGGTCTTCTCCAGCCCGTAGCCGTCGACGCGCGGCTGGAACCCGATCGCCTGCAGCACCTTGTCGGCCTCGAGCACCTGCTGCTGCCCGTCCTTGGTGACGGTGACCTTGACGGAGGCGCCGGTGTCGTCGATGCCGTCCACGCGGGTCGAGGTCAGCACCTCGATGCCGAGCCGCTTGTAGCGCTTGGCCAGCTCGGCCGACACGTCCTCGTCCTCAAGCGGCACGACCCGGTCGAGGAACTCCACGATCGTCACCTTGACGCCGTAGTTGTGCAGCACGTACGCGAACTCCACGCCGATCGCGCCCGCGCCCGCGATGATGACGCTGCCCGGCAGCTCCTCGCTCAGGATCTGCTCCTCATACGTCACCACCCGCTCGGACAGCTGGGTGCCCGGGATCAGCCTGGTGGTGGCGCCGGCGGCGATGATGCAGTGGGAGAACGTGATCGTCTCGTCGTTCACCTGGATCGTGTTCGCGTCCAGGAACGTGCCGCGGCCGTCGTACTCCGTGATGGCGTTCTTCTTCATCAGGTAGTGAACGCCCTTGACCCGCCCGTCGGCGACCTTGCGGCTGCGCTGGTAGGCCGCCCCGTAGTCGAAGCTGACCTCGCCGCTGATGCCGAACGTCTTGGCCTCGTTGTGGAAGATGTGGGCCAGCTCGGCGTTGCGCAGCAGTGCCTTGGACGGGATGCAGCCCACGTTGAGGCAGACGCCACCCCAGTACTTCTCCTCGACGACCGCGGTGCGCAGCCCGAGCTGGGCGGCGCGGACCGCGGCCGTGTATCCTCCGGGACCCGCGCCGAGAACGACGACGTCATAGTGAGTGCTCATGAGTCGGACCATACCGCCCGGCCGAGGCTTCCTCCGACGTCAGACCTCCATCTTGTACGGCAGAGCGAGCTCATCAGTTCGTCCTGGGCCGCGCCATGTCGGCACTATAGAGGGTGTGATCCGCATCCTGCTGGCCGACGACGAGGCCATGATCCGCGCCGGGGTCCGGGCGATCCTCGCCTCCGACCCGTCGCTCGAGGTGGTGGCCGAGGCGGGCGACGGCAGGCAGGCCGTCGACCTGGCGATCAGTCATCATCCGGACGTGGCGCTGCTCGACATCCGCATGCCCAGGCTCGACGGCCTGGCCGCGGCGGCCGAGATCCGCAGGGCGGCCCCGGCGACGGCCGTGGTGATGCTGACCACGTTCGGCGAGGACGACTACATCGCCAAGGCCCTCGACGTGGGGGCGGCCGGGTTCCTGCTCAAGTCGGGCGACCCGCGCGAGCTGATCGCCGGGGTGCACGCGGTCGCCGAGGGGGCCGCGTACCTGTCGCCGAAGGTCGCCCAGCGGGTCATCGCCCAGCTCTCGGGCGGCCGGATGGCCAAGGGCGCGCGGGCGCGCGACCGCATCGAGGTCCTGACCGAGCGCGAACGCGAGGTGCTCGCCCTGCTCGGCGCCGGGCTGTCCAACGCCGAGATCGCCCGTAGACTGCACATCGTGGAGGGCACGGTGAAGGCGTACGTGAGCGCCATCCTCATCAGGCTGGCGGTACGTAACCGCGTACAGGCCGCGATCATCGCCCACGAGGCCGGATTGGTAGCCTGACCCGTGATGTATCGCCTCGTGTTCACGCAGGTCTTGCGGCGTTTCGACGCCGAGGCCGTGCACCATCTCACTGTGAGCGCCCTCGCGCTCCTCGCGCGGTTGCCGCTGCTCAAGCGGCTGCTGCACCGGGCGTTCGCGCCACACGACCCGGCCCTGCGGGTGACCGCGTTCGGCGTGCACTTCCCCGGGCCCCTGGGGCTGGCCGCCGGCTTCGACAAGGACGCCGCCTGCGCCGAGGCCGTGGCCTCGCTCGGGTTCGGCCACGTCGAGGTCGGCACCATCACCGCCCACGCCCAGCCGGGCAACCCGCGTCCGCGCCTGTTCAGGCTGGTGGGGCAGCGGGCGCTGATCAACAGGATGGGCTTCAACAACGCCGGCGCCCGCGCCGCCGCCCGCAGGCTCCGCCGCGCCCGCGGTGTCCCCGTCGTGGTCGGGGTGAACATCGGCAAGACCAAGGTGGTGCCCGAGGCGCAGGCCGCGGCCGACTACGTGGCCAGCGCCAGGCAGCTGGCCCCGATGGCCGACTACCTGGTGGTCAACGTCAGCTCGCCCAACACGCCGGGGCTGCGCAACCTGCAGGCCGTCTCGCTGCTGCGTCCGCTGCTCGTCGCCGTCAAGGAGGTCGCCGACGGCACGCCCCGGCGTACGCCGCTGCTGGTCAAGATCGCCCCCGATCTGGCCGACGAGGACGTCGACGCCGTCGCCGACCTGGCCCTTGAGCTGGGCCTCGACGGCATCATCGCCACCAACACCACGATCAGGCACGGCGGCGAGACCGGCGGGCTGTCGGGCCGGCCGCTCAAGGCCCGCTCCCTGGAGGTGCTGCGCCGCCTGCGCGCCAGGGTCGGCGACCGCCTCACGCTGGTGTCGGCGGGCGGGGTGGAGGACGTGGACGACGTCTGGGAACGCCTGCTGGCCGGCGCGACGCTCGTCCAGGGGTACACGGGCTGGATCTACGGCGGGCCGCTGTGGGCCGCGCACATCCACCGGCAGCTCTCCCGGCGGGTACGCCGTCACGGCATGAAGTCCATCACCGAGGCCATCGGCCGTGTCGCCTGACCCTATTGTGGGACGATGATCGAAGAAGTACCACTTCTCGACGGCGTCGTCCTTCGGCCCGCCGTCGAGCACGACGCGGAGCCCATACAGCGCGCCTGCATCCGCAACCGCGAGCACCTGCGGCGCTGGGAGCCGCGCCGGCCGGATGAGTACTTCACCGTGCACGGCCAGGCCCAGCGGCTCAAGAGCCTGCTTGCGCAGCAGGCGGACGGCCGGGCCATGGCGTGGGTGCTCGCCGACGGCGACGAGATCGTGGGCCGCGTGACGCTCAACGACATCGTCCGCGGCCCCTTCCTCAACAGCCACCTCGGCTACTGGATCGACGCCGGCTACACGGGCCGAAGCCTGACCACCCGGGCGGTGCTGGAGGTGTGCCGGCTGGCCGACCAGGAGCTGGGCCTGCACAGGATCCAGGCCGGCACCCTGCTCGACAACGTGGCCTCCCAGAGCGTCCTGGCCAAGACCGGCTTCGAGCCCTTCGGCGTCGCCCCGCGCTACCTGGAGATCGACGGGCGGTGGCAGGACCACCGCCTCTTCCAGCGCATCCTGAACGAGCGCCCCGCGTTTTAGACGCTCGGCCGGGTCGACTCGGCGTCGTGCGTCATGCCGTCGAGCCGCTCCATCACCTCGGCGACCCGCACCCCGGCGGGCCGGTGCGGCCGCCGCCGCTGCCACGGGTGCGGCCCGGCCTGCGGCCGGTACTCCACGCCGATCGCGTCCAGCCGCCCCAGGTGCTCCTCCAGCCGTCCGGCGAAGCCGTCGGACGCGGCACCCGACCAGGCGACCTCCGCCAGCGCGCAGGCCCTCGGCCACAGCCGGTAGTCGACCGTGCGCGCGTCGGGCACCCGCTCGCTCCACAGCTGCGCCTGCACCCCCACGACCCTGGCGCGCTCCCGTTCGGTCCACTCCTCGGGCGCGGGAACGAACGCGGCCACGTCCGCCACCGTGATCGTGTCGCCGATCGCCATCGGCTCGTCGGCCGAGGACGCCTCGGCGTAGTCGAAGTACAGCGGGAACACCGGCGTGGCCACCACGTCGTGCCCCGCGGCGGCGGCCCGCCGGCCCACGCCCATGCCGCGCCACGGCATGACGACCGTGTCCTGGCGCAGGCCGCCGCTGACGAACGCCTCGTCCCACACCACGGCCCTGGCGCCGCGCTCGGCCAGCGCGTCGGCCAGCCGCCGCAGGAACCACGCCTGCAGATCGTTGACGGTGGCCAGCCCGAGCTCGTCGCGGTAGGCGGTGATCTCGGCCGAGCCCGCCCAGTGGTCGAGGACGACCTCGTCGCCGCCGATGTGCACGTACGGGGTCTGGCCCAGCGCCCCGATCAGCTCGTCGAAGATCGTGGTCAGGAACTCCACCGTCGGCGGCAGCGGCGACAGGATCGCGGGGGAGATACCCCACCGCTCCAGCACGTCGTGAGGCTCGCCGGTGGCCCCGAACGCCGGGTAGGCGGCCAGGATCGCCGACGCGTGCCCCGGCACGTCGATCTCGGGCACGATCGTGACGTGGCGGGCGCGGGCGTAGGCGCCGATCTCGGCCAGGTCGTCGAGCGTGTAGTAGCCGCCGTGGGGGAGGTCGTCGTAGGCCTCCGGCTCCCTGTGGTAGTTGGTGGCCGTGCGCGGCCGGTGCGAGGACACCTCGTGCAGCAGCGGATAGGCCCTGCTCTCCACCCGCCAGCCCTGGTCGTCCGCCAGGTGCAGGTGGAGCCGGTTCAGCTTGTGCACGGCCATGAGGTCGATCAGCCGCAGGACCTCCCGCTTGGGGAAGAAGTGCCGCGCCACGTCGAGGTGCAGCCCGCGCCAGCCGAGGCGGGGGGCGTCCTCGATCCGCACCCCTGGAACGGGCCACGAAGCCCGCTCGGAGAACCGGTAGGAGGCGGGGGGCAGCAGCTGGTGCAGCGACTGCGCCGCGTAGAACGCCCCGGCGCCCCCGCCGGCCACGATCTCGATCCCCCGCGAGCCGACCGTCAGCCGGTACGCCTCCTCGCCCATCGCGGGGTCGCGCCGCACGTCGATCTCGCCGGAGTCGCCGGGACGCAGATCGAGCAGGGGCAGCGCACGGCGTACGGCATCGACCAGGTCACCGGACACCGTCGCGCCCGAGGTCAGTTCGAAGGAGGCGGAAAGGTCACTGATCAGCTCTGGGCGAGGAATCATGCTTTGAGATAGTGCTGCAATCCGTTCGCCAGCGCCACTGCGATCTTCTGACGGAACGCCGGGTCCTTCAGCTTGGCCGCGTCACCGGCGTTGCGCATGTTGCCGGTCTCGATGAAGATCTTCGGCACCGTCGACAGGTTGAGCCCGCCGAGGTCGCTGCGGTAGTCGAGGGCCTTGCGGCCGATGTAGGTGGAGTAGGCCAGCCCCGTGCCCTTCTTGTAGGCGTCACGCACCGCGATCCCCAGCCTGTCGGAGGCTCCCACCACCTTGTCCACAGGCCCGTCGATCTTCTTGGGCATGATGACGTGGAAGCCGTGGTTGCCCGCGGCCGAGCCGTCGGCGTGCACGGAGATCGCGGCGTCCGCCTTGGCCTTGTTGCCGATCGCGGCCCGCTCGGTGATGCAGGGGCCGACGCCGTCGTTGTTCTTCCTGGTCAGCTTGACGGTGGCGCCGCGGTCCTTGAGGATCTTGGTCAGCCGCTTGGAGACGTCCCAGGTGAAGGCGGCCTCGCTGTAACCGTCGTTGGTGGCCGTGCCCGTGGTGTCGCAGGCCTTCCACTGGGTCAGCACGTTGACCTTGCGGTTGACGGCCTTGGGATCGCGGTAGTTTCCGCCGTTGTGGCCGGGGTCGATGACCACGACCTTGCCTTCGAGCGGTCTGGTTGCGGCCGGCTCGGCCCCCAGCGGCTCGGACGCGGGCGGGACCCGCTGTGCCGGAGGCTGCCGCACCGAGGTCGCGGGGGCGGCCTGACCTGCCGCGGCGCCACCGGCGGCGGTGCCGCCACACGCGGAGGCGATCAGGCCGCACACGGCGAGGGCGATGGCTGGAAGGGCGCGCATGCCATCCAACTTACGGCAAACCCGAAACCAAACTGGCCTTTTACCAAGGATGGCGGGTGTCCGCGGGCCCATCGCAGGCGCCTTTACCAGACGCGCTCGCCGACCTCCTGCCGCTCCAGCAGTGCGGCCAGTTCCCGCGCGTCCTCGGCGTCGAGCCCGAGGACGACGCGGGGCCGGCCCCACGGGTGGTCGAGGGAGTGGGCGACGTAGCTGGCGACCGACTCCGCGCCGGCGTCGGCGCCCCGCCCCCTGCCCGCCCGCCAGTGACCCCAGGCGCGCTCGAGCTCGGCCGCCGCGCGCTGGGCGCAGGACACCAGTTCCGGATCACGCATGACTGTTCCCCCTGGATCAGATCGTGACCGGAACCGAATCCGATCACCAATAGCATGACCCTGATGAGTAAACCGCCGTGTGGCGGCGCTGCCACACGGCTTGACCCAGCCTTGGGGCTTCAGGAACAAGAAACCTGCTTCAGCAGACTGCCGCCCTACCTTCGTGCGCGCGATCCTCGCCACAGCGGCAGCCGGCTTTGCAGCTTCCTTATTCGTTGCGAACAGGACCCGTGCTTCGTCGCACGATCAGTTCTGGGCGGACCTCCCGCAGGCGCGAGCCCTTGGCGGGATCTCCGATCCGGTCGCTCAGCAGCGCCGCCGCCGACCGGCCCATGGTCCGGCGCGGCTGATCGACTGAGGTGAGCGAGACGTGGCGGGAGGCCGACAGGTGCGTGTTGTCGTACCCCACCACGGACAGGTCCTCCGGCACCGTCAGGCCCAGTTCGCCGGCGGCCGAGAGCACGCCGAGCGCCACCACGTCGTTGGCGGCGAAGATCGCCGTGGGCCTGGGGTCGCGGGTCAGCAGCGCGAGCGCCGCCTCCCTGCCGCCTTCCTCGGTCGAGTCCGCGGCCTCGACCATGATGTACGGCGCCAGCGAATGCCTGCGCATCGCCACGAGATAACCTTCGCAGCGCGACGAGCGCGGGCCTTCGATGTGCGCGATCCGTTTGTGGCCGTGTTCGACCAGGTGATCGATGGCCAGTCGGGCGCCGAGCTGGTCGTCGTCGACCACGATGTCGACGCCGTCGAGCTCGATGTCACGTTCCCCTACGACGACTGTCGGCGTGTACGCGGTCGCCTCGATCAGCGTCTCGCTGGTCGGCGCGATGCCGAGTAAAACCAGCCCGTCGACCCTGAGCTCGAGGAAGGCCTCCACGGCCTCGTCCTCGAACGCCGGGTCCCACTGGCTGTTGCCGATCAGCATGCGAAGTCCGTCGCCGTGCAGGCTCTCCTGCAGGCCGTCGAGGAACTCGGCGTAGAACGGGTTGTGCAGGTTGGCGACGAGCGCGCCCACCAGATGCGTACGGCCTTCGACCAGACTGCGCGCGACCGCGTTGGGCCGGTAACCGAGTTCACGGGCGGCCTGCAGCACGGCCTGGCGCCGGTGCTCGCTCACGTGCGGGGATCCGCGCAGCACGAGTGAGACCAGCGATTTCGAGACGCCGGCTCGTTCGGCGACGTTGCGGATGGTCGGTCTGGGCCGAGGCAGCGCGTCTACCTCTCTCAGCTCCGTAATAGTTGAAGTGTTGACGGGCGGTCCTGACATGTGTCTCCCCCGCGATGCGGAAATGGGCACCTGTCTCACCAAACGATCGAGTTCGCCGCAGGGTACGGCTTCATTACCGGAGAGCCCGATTTTGACGGCATAGCCACACGTCAGCTATCGGGTAAGACGTCGGATACTGTGCAGGGTGTGACACCCGGGAAGTCAGCCGAGACGGCACGACCCGCTCGGCGCAGGCTCAGCGTCGACCGCCGTCGCGAAGAGCTCATGGCAGCCGCGCTCGAGCTGTTCAGCACCCGTGACGCGGAGGACGTCTCGATCGACGACGTCGCCTCCGCCGCAGGCGCCTCGCGGGCTCTGGTCTACCACTACTTCGGTGGCAAGCAGGAGCTCTACGTGGCCGCGCTGAGGAGCGCGGCGGAGCAGTTGGAGTCCCGGCTGCGCCTCCAGGGGGGAGGCAGGCCGCTCGACGAGCTGGCCTCCGGGTTGGAACGGTACTTCGACTTCGTCGAGGAGCACGCGGCGGGTTTCGCGGCGCTGCTGCGCGGCGGGCCCGCCAACCGGGCGGGCGAGGTCGGTGAGATCGTCGACGGCGTGCGCCGGCGGCTCTTCCGCCTCATCCAGAAGCAGATGCGGGTCGAGGAGCCGAGCCCGGTGCTGCGCACGACGCTCAGGTCGTGGATCGCCTCCGTGGAGACGGCCGGTCTCGACTGGCTCGAACACCGTGACGTTGAGCGACCGACGCTCGAGAAGATGCTCGTCGATCACATGGTGGCGCTGTTGCGCGTCGCCGCCGCCTACGACGACGAGGTCGCCGGCCTGATGGAGCGGCTGGCGTGACGAAGAGTGACGGGGGGAATGATGGCGCCGGGCGGGCGGCGCCAACCTTCCCATGCGACGTCACGTCGTCACTGTGGTGGACCGGGCCCCAGTGCCGGCCAGGTCCACCGCGTTAACCCCCCTGAGGTCGGTGACGACCCTTCACCTACTCCGAGCGCTGCTGCGGAATGCCCGCGAGCAGTGCCCGGACCTCGGTCTCCCGGTAACGCCGATGACCGCCGAGGGTACGAATCGACGTCAACTTGCCCGCCTTGGCCCACCGCGTAACGGTCTTGGGGTCGACCCTGAACATGGTCGCGACCTCAGCGGGCGTGAGCAGTGGCTCGGCCTCGGGTGTACGAGCTGACATTTGTGCGGCCTCTCCTCCGTGTGGACCGGCTTTCGCGATCCTGTGACTGCCTTTGCGCGTGTCACGGATGTCCACCTATGGCGCAGAGCGTGCGGCTTTTCTGAGCCATATGCGGCATCACCCGATGTGACCATACCGCCACGCAGAGCGATTGGCGAGCCCTTCTTTGACCCAACTGCCCGCCCCCATGGCGATGTCACGCTCGGTGATTCTAGCGACACGGTTCGTGGTATCGCAGTGAAAACGGCAAACTACTCAGTTCGCAGAAGAGAGCAGCCGCGAGACGTGACCTACTCATGCAGGTCAGACGGCCGTATTGGGGTTCAGTTGGCAGATTCCAGTTGTTGCATTGACTTCCACCGCAGGATGACCCTCTGGTACATGGCGTAAGCAAGTTCTTCTTGACCCGTGTCCAGGCCCGTCAGGGCGGCCGCGAGCTCCGCGACCGACTGGTCGGCCTGCAGGGCGTCGTCGTCCATGAGGTGGACGAGCCCTCCGTAGTCGAGTTCGACCAGCGAATGCGGGTGGAACTCCTCCAGCCACCTGGCGACGTCCTCGACGTCGAAATTGGCCGCCACGTCGCCCAGGTGCCTGCGCAGCACGTTGAGCGCGCGCGCCGCCCGCCTCCTGGCCTGGGCCATGGAGGTGACGTAGATGAGGTTACGCCCGGTAGTCGTGGTCACGTCCTGTCCAGGGTTGGCGGAGCCGAGCACCAGCCAGCGCTCGTTTCCATCAAACGGCACGAACCACGACGGCGGCACATGCCACGCCGTTGTGCGGATGTGTGTGCGCAAGGCCGACGAACCGGCCTTCCGCTTGAACCTGTCGAAGTCGTCGGCGGTCTGCTCGGCGACGGTCTTCGGCACGAGGTGGTCCATCAGCTTCACAGGAGTGGCGCCACGCAGCCTTGAGAACGCCAGCCACGAGCGCAGGCGCGTCTGCCAGGGACACACATAGAGACGGTCCTCAACGCGCCGGAGATAGGCGTTGGGGCTCTCCTGGGCGGGAACGGGTTGAGGGGGCATGCCGAGCAGGCGCATCACCGACTCGCCGTGCTCCGCATTGAGCGCGTTCGCGCGCCGCGGGCGGTCGTGTGAGTCGGCATAGTCGGCCCACACCTTGCGCTCGGACTCGGCGAACGCGGTCAGTGGCTCATAGACACGGAGGTAGGCGGCATAGGGCAGCACGGAGGCATCGTGTCACGAAGCGCCCCTGCATGCACCGTTGCGGCTTACTACTGTGTGAGGAGATCTCCGCCGCGACGGTGCGGCGGACCGGACAGGGAGTCACTACCGTGACCGACGTCTTCGGCACGTCCCACAAGGACGTCCACGAGCAGGTCGTCTTCTGCGCCGACGAGCAGAGCGGCCTGCGTGCCATCATCGCCATCCACAACACGGCACTGGGCCCGGCCCTGGGAGGCACCCGCTTCTATCCGTACGAGAGCGAGCAGGCCGCCCTGGCCGACGTGCTCAACCTGGCCAAAGGCATGTCCTACAAGAACGCGCTGGCGGGGCTCGACCTCGGCGGCGGCAAGGCCGTGATCATCGGCGACCCGGCGCGCGACAAGAGCGAGGCGCTGCTGCGTGCCTACGGCAGGTTCGTCCAGTCGCTCGGCGGGCGCTACATCACCGCCTGCGACGTGGGCACCTACAGCGAGGACATGGACGTCGTGGCCCGCGAGTCGCGTTTCGTGACCGGCCGCACGCGGGCGCACGGCGGGGCGGGCGATTCCTCCATCCTCACGGCGTTCGGCGTCTTCCAGGGCATGCGCGCCTCGGCCGAGATCATGTACGGCACCCCGTCGCTGCACGGCAAGCGGGTCGGCGTCGAAGGGGTCGGCAAGGTGGGCCACCGCCTGGTCGATCTCCTGCGCGAGGACGGCGCCGAGGTCGTGATCTGCGACGTCAGCCCCCAGGCGATCGAGCGGGTACGCCGGCGCCACCCCGTGGTCGAGGCGGTCGCCGATGCCGAAGAGCTCACTTCCTCCGACATCGACGTTTTCGCCCCCTGCGCTCTCGGCGGCGCCCTCGACGACGACACGGCGGCCCGGCTCAAGGCGAAGATCGTCTGCGGCGCGGCCAACAACCAGCTCGCCCACACCGGGGTCGAGAAGCAACTCGCCGAGCGCGGGATCCTCTACGCGCCCGACTACGTGGTCAACTCGGGAGGCGTGATCCAGGTCGCCGACGAGATCGAGGGCTTCGACATGGAACGAGCCAGATCCAAGGCGGCGCAGATCTACGACACGACTCTGAAGATCTTCAAAATCGCGGCCGATGAGGGCGTTCCTCCCGCCGTGGCAGCGGATAGGCTGGCCGAGCGAAGAATGTCGGAAGTCGGGCGTATTCGGGCCATTTGGCTTGGCCGCTGACGCCCCGCGCCCATACGACGTACCGAGCTGGGCACAAAACAGGTACGGTAATAGGCGAACGATAGGCTGACGCCCAAAGTCAGGCGGCGTCAGTGTGTGGTGCGTTAGCGACGAGGGGTCGGGGACGACCCCACACGAGGGGGTCGAGCCAATGGGGCGCGGCCGAGCAAAGGCCAAGCAGGTCAAGGTTGCTCGCCAGCTGAAGTACAACAGCGGTGGCACGGATCTTGACCGTCTGCGCGACGAACTCGGGGTCGGAGACTCCAGCAATGACGACGCCGACGACCTCAACGATGAGCTGGCGGATCGCTATGCCGATTACGCCGATGACTATGGCGCCGGAGACGACGACGATGGCCGTACGTCCGGCCGCCGATAGCCGTTCTTCTGGTTGATGTGGCCGTAGGGCCGGTGCCTGCGCCGGCCCTTCGTACACACTCGTCGGGCCCCACGGGCAACCGTGGGGCTTTCGTCACGTCATCGTCCTTCTCGGGAAGCCCTGCCATGCGGGGTTAATGGGTTAACGCGTCGATGTACCGTTAGTGGCATGGACGTGCTGACAGGTGAGCCCCTGGCCCTCGATCTGGTCAACACGCGTGCCCGCACGTCGTCGGGCGCCGAGTACGACGCGCTGGCCAGGGCGGACGACTGCAACGCGTGGCTGAGCGCCCAGTCCGGGCGGCTGACCGTCCCCGAAGCTCCGCTCGCGGCTGCGGACCTGCCGGCCATCAGGCAGTTACGCGGCCACGTCGAAGTGGCGCTGGCCGCCGTACGCGACGCCGACCCGCCACCGATCAAGGCCGTCGCCGCGATCAACGAGGCCATGCGCGCCGCCCCGCCGTACGCGTGCCTGGAAGCGGCGGGCGCGGTCCTCAAACGCGGCAGGAAGCGGGACGGGACGCCGCTGACCCGGCTGCTCGCCGAACTGGCGGAGGCCGCGACCGCCCTGCTCACCGACCCGGACGTGGGCAAAGTGCGGGGGTGCGAGGCCCCGCACTGCCGGATGCTGTTCCTGCCCGCCCACCCGCGCCGCCGCTGGTGCTCGCCGGACCTGTGCGGCAACCGGGTCCGCGTGGCCCGCTACCACCAGCGCCACAAGACCACATGAGGCGCAGGGCTTGACCACGACGGCTGTCCCGCCGTGACGGCTGCCCCGCCGGGGGCGAGTCCTGTCGCGATGGGTCCCGCCGGGTAGGTCCTGTCGTGACGGGTCCCATCGGGGCGGGAGCTCAGCGGTAGCGGGCCTGTCCGTTGCCGGGGACGACCTCGCCCATCGCCCAGGCGTCCACCCCGCGCGCCCGCAGCAGCCTGATCGCCTCGTCCGCGGCGTCGGGGGACACCAGAGCGGCCATCCCGACCCCGAGGTTGAAGGTGCGGTCCATGTCCTTCTGGGCGATCGACCCGTGCCCCGCCAGCACCCCGAAGATCGGGGGCGGCGTCCACGAGGCCCGGTCCAGCACCGCGTCCAGATGATCGGGCAGCGACCGCGACAGGTTGCCCTCGATGCCGCCCCCGGTGATGTGCGCGTAGGCGTGGACCTCGACGGAGCGGGCCAGCTCCAGGCAGTCGAGCGAGTAGATCCGCGTGGGCTCGAGCAACTCCTCGCCCAGAGGCCGGCCCAGCTCGGGCAGCACGGCGTCGAGCGACAACGACGCCTCCCGCAGCACGTGCCTGACCAGCGAGTAGCCGTTGGAGTGCGCGCCGGACGAGGCCAGGCCCAGCACCACGTCGCCCTCGGCCACCCGCGCGGGCCCGAGCATGGCCGAGGCTTCCACCACGCCGGTCCCGGCGCCCGCCAGGTCGTACTCGTCGGGCCCCATCGCGCCCGGGTGCTCGGCCGTCTCGCCGCCCACCAGCGCGGCCCCGGCCAGGCGGCAGCCCTCGGCGACCCCGCCGACGATCTCGGCGACACGCTCGGGCACCACCTTGCCGCAGGCGATGTAGTCGGTCATGAACAGCGGCTCGGCCCCGCAGACGACCAGGTCGTCGAGGACCATGCCGACCAGGTCGATGCCGATCGTGTCGTGCTTGCCGTACCGCTGAGCGATCATGACCTTGGTGCCGACGCCGTCGGTGGAGGAGGCCAGCAGCGGCCGCTGGTAGCGCAGCAGCGCGGAGGCGTCGAACAGGCCGGCGAACCCGCTGACGTCGTCGACCACCTCCGGCCGCCGCGAGCGCGCCACCTTCTCCTTCATCAGCGTGACGGCCCGCTCACCCGCCTCGATGTCGACCCCTGCGGCCTCATACGTGCTCACGCTTTACTCTCCAACACGAACTTGCCCACGTTGTCCTGGTCGATCGGGATCGGGTACTCGCCCGTGAAGCAGGCCATGCAGAGCCGCTCGGCCGGGATCGTGGTGGCCTTGGTCAGCCCTTCCAGGGAGATGTAGCCGAGCGAGTCGGCCCCCAGCGAGCCCCTGATCTCCTCGACGGTGAGCGAGCCCGCGATCAGCTCGGCCCTGGTGGCGAAGTCGATGCCGTAGAAGCACGGCCAGGCCACGGGCGGGGAGGAGATGCGTACGTGCACCTCACGGGCCCCCGCCTCGCGCAACATCCTGACGATGGCCCGCTGGGTGTTGCCGCGCACGATCGAGTCGTCCACGACGACCAGCCGCTTGCCCTCGACGACCTCGCGCAGCGGGTTGAGCTTCAGCCGGATGCCGAGCTGACGGATGGTCTGGGACGGCTGGATGAAGGTGCGGCCCACGTAGGAGTTCTTGACCAGCCCCTGACCGTAGGGGATGCCGCTCTCCTGGGCGTAGCCGACGGCGGCGGGGGTGCCGGACTCGGGCGTGGGGATGACCAGGTCGGCCTCGACCGGGTGCTCGCGGGCCAGCACACGGCCGACCTCGACCCTGGTGACCTGGACGCCGCGCCCGGCGATCGTGGTGTCGGGGCGGGCGAGGTAGACGTACTCGAACAGGCAGCCCTTGGGCTCGGCCAGCGCGAAGCGGCGCGACCTGACGCCGCGCTCGTCGATGGTGAGCATCTCGCCGGGCTCGATCTCGCGGACGAACGTGGCGCCCACGATGTCGAGCGCGGCCGTCTCCGAGGCCACCACCCAGCCGCGCTCCAGGCGGCCCAGGACCATCGGGCGGATGCCCTGCGGGTCGCGGGCCGCGTAGAGCGTCTTCTCGTCCATGAACACCAGCGAATAGGCGCCCTTGACCTGCGGCAGCAGTTCGGCGGCCGAGTCTTCGACGGAGCGGGTGCGGTCTTGGGCGAGCAGCGTGGTCAGGACCTCGGTGTCGGTGGTGGCCCTGGTGGAGCCGGGCTCCAGACGCTCGGCCAGCTCCGGGGTGTTGATCAGGTTGCCGTTGTGGGCCAGCGCGAGGCCGCCGACCTCGGTGGAGCTCAGCGTCGGCTGGGCGTTCTCCCACACGCTCGACCCCGTCGTGGAATAACGGCAGTGGCCGATGGCCAGGTGGCCGCGCAGGGTGCCGAGCACAGACTCGTCGAAGACCTGGGCCACCAGGCCCATGTCCTTGTAGACGAGAATGCGGCTGCCCTCGCTGACCGCGATGCCCGCGGACTCCTGGCCGCGGTGCTGCAACGCGTACAGCCCGTAGTAGGTGAGTTTGGACACTTCCTCGCCTGGCGCCCAGACGCCGAAGACGCCACAGGCGTCTTTGGGTGCGCGGTCATGGGGGTCCAGGTCATGGCCGAGCCGGCCGTCGCCCTTCAGCACATGCCTCAGTCTAGGTTGAGGACTTCTGTGCTCGCACACTCGGGGGTGGGATCACACGGCATGGGCTGACCTGCCCGCATTCGAGCCGTCACGGAGAGTCTCTCCGGTCAGGTTGCGGTTGGCCTCGGAACCGAGGAAGACGATGAGCGCGGCCATGTCGTCCGCCGTGGACAGGCGGCGGCTGGGCGTGCGGGCGGCCAGGCCATCGAGGACCTCCTGCGGGATCGGTCGCTGGGCGCCGGTGATGGTCAGCCCGGCCACGGCCACGTTGACCAGGATGCCGTCCTTGCCCGCCTCCCAGGCCAGGGCGCGGGCCATGCCGTGCAGCGCCATCTTCGCGGTGCCGTACGGGCCGGGTCCCGGCACCCCCTCCTCGGCGATGCCCGACGAGACGAACACGATCCGTCCCCATTTCGCGCGCCGCATCCCCGGCAGCACGGCCTGGACGAGCAGGGCGTTGCCGACCACGTTGGCGTGCAGGGCGGCCGACCACTCGGCGGCGGGGACGTCCTCGAACGCGGCCCCTCCGGGCGCCAGCGTGCCCCAGCGCACGGCGTTCGCGACGAGCGCGTCCACCGGCCCGGCCTGGGCGACGGCGGGCGCGATCGTGGCGTGGTCCTCCAGGTTCAGGTGGACGGCCGCGCCCTGGCCACCGGCCTCCTCGATGCGCTTGACGACCTCGGCGGCCCGGTCCGCGCCGCTGTTGTAGGTGATCGTGACGCGGGCGCCGGTCCTGGCGTACGCGACGGCGGTCGCGGCGCCGATGCCCGACGAGCCGCCGGTGATCAGTACGTGCATGATCCCTCTTTGGTTAGCCGACTAATTAGCCAGCTAACTATAACCTGGGTCAAAGCGGGATGGTACGGACGAGCCGGGCGAGCAGCGCACGCTCCTGGTCGTCGAAGTCCCGCAGCAGCTCCTCCTCCGTACGGTTCCAGATCGCCTCCACCGGCTCGCGCAGCGCCTTGCCCGCCTCGGTGAGGTACACGCGGCCCACCCGAGGCCGTTCGGGATCGCGCGCCCGGTAGACCAGCCCGGCGCGCTCCAGCCGCTGGAGGGTCTTGGTGACAGTCGGCGGCTCGACGCCGAGCCTGGTGATCAGCTCGCCCTGGCACAGGCCGTCCTCCCGCCACAACTGGTTGAGCAGGAGTTCCTGTCCGCTGTGGAGGCCGAGAGGGACCAGCGCCGCGGCCATCTGGTTGCGGTGCGCCTTCATGACCTTGATCAGCGCGTACGTCAGGGTCTCGTCCAACATGCACCCATCTTGCCCGCGGCCTGCCGCTTTGGCGCATGGTGACCCAAGGATGAGCGGCCTTTTACCGTGTCGGGCCGTTTGGCCGCCGCTCTCCGCGAAAGGGTGAAGTATCCGGCATGCAGACCCGTCGGGAGACGCAGACGTGAGCACACCTGGGGACCCCAACGAGCCCCGCCCGGGGAAGGACCCGCGCGAAGGCCGTCAGGAAGAGGAAGAGCCCGGCCAGGGGCCGCGCAAGCCCGACTGGTGGAGCGAGGGCACGCTGGAGGACGACGATCGGGAGCGCCCCGAGCAGCAGCCCGAGAAGCGCCCGGAAGAGCACCCTGAGAAGCGCCCCGAGGAGCCGATCACGCCGGTGCCGCCCGTGGTGCCGCCGCCCGACGTGCCGCCGACCCACGAACCCAGGCCCACCGGCGAGCCCCGCCACCCCGACCTGCCCACCGCGCCCGAGACCCCGGAGCCCGCGGAGGGCGGCGACGCCGAGGAGACGCGGGCCTTCCGGATTCCCGGTGGCACGCCGACGTACCCGGGCTGGGAGGGCGCGCCCCCGGAGGGTGGGGGCCGACCGGCCCCGTCCCGCTACGAAGAGGGCGACCAGCCGAGCTTCCAACCGCCCGCCGCCCAACCCGAACAACCACCGAGCCCACCGAGCACCCCCGGCGCCCAACCCGAACAAGAGCCCGGCAGAGGCCCCGAGCAAGTACCCGGCGGCGGCCCTGGGCAGGAGCCTGGCGGCCGTCCCGAGCAAGAGCCTGGCGGTCGTCCTGGGCAGGAGCTCGGCATGCCGAGCGGTCCGGTTGCGGCGGGTGGCCCGCCCGAACCGCCCGAGCCGCCCGCGCCCGGCCCGTACGGCGGCCCGCCCGAGCACGAGGCGGCCACGCCGCCCCCGGGCGATCAGGAGCCGACCATCCCGGGCACCACGCCTTCCAGCCCGTACGGTGGCCCGCCCGGCTACGGCCCGCCACCGCCCATGGGCGCCCCCTACGGCCAGCCCTACCAGGCGCCACCGGGCAGCGGCCTGGCCACGGCCTCGCTCGTGCTGGGCGTGGCCAGCCCCTTCCTGGTGTTCGTCTGCTTCACGGGCGTGATCACGGCGATCCTGTCGATCGTCTTCGGCTGTGTGGCGCTGGCCAAGCACGTCGGCAAGGGCCGGGCCATAGCCGGCATCGTGATCAGCGTCCTGGCGCTGATCCTGTTCACGATCGTGGCCATCTGGTTCTGGAACGTGGTGCAGGAGTGCGCCCACCTGCCGGGCCAGCTCGCCGACCGTTGCTTCGAGGACAGGTTCCCCTGGATGAACAGCAGGAGAGGTTAGAGCGGCAGGTGGTCTGACAGGTCGGCGCGGGCTCCGCTGGCGGAGACGGCGCCGCCCGCGACGGCCTCGGCCCAGGTGAGGCGGCCGAGCGCGAGTTCGATCCAGGTGCGCCCGTCGGTTTCGACCACGTTCGGCGGGGTGCCGCGGGTGTGGCGCGGCCCGGCGATGGCCTGCACGGCCGCGTACGGCGGCACGCGCACCTCGACGGTCCTGCCCGGCGCGGCGTTCGCGAGCTTGTCGAGCAGGTAGCGCACGGCCTGCCGGGCCGCGTCGCGTTCGGGTTGCAGCCCCCGCTCGTAGGCGGCCAGCACGGCGGCCACGAGGGCGTCGGGCAGGGCGGAGGCGGGCCCGTCGTAGGCGGGCTCGTCGAGGGCGACGAGCTGGCCGTCCAGGGCTGATCTAAGCTTTTCCGGGTCCAGCTTGCGGGGTGGCACCTCACCATTGTCTCGCGGGAAGCGTTCACCAAGACGGAGGTCTTCGTTCACCTTCGGTTTCGTTGACGAACGTAGCGTCCCGGCGTACAACCGCGCACATTTATGGAGGACCTGTGGCGAACCCCAACGGGGGCGTACGGCTCTTGCCGCTCCTTTCAACCCCCCACAAAGGTGGCCGATCCGCGCTGACCTGTCAGTTCCGCTGCGGCAACGCGTGCGCGCATGACGTGGCCAACACCACCGACAACGTCTACTTCGGCGATGTGGTGAAGCAGGCGCTGTCCCGGCGTGGTGTGCTGCGCGCCGGCGCTCTCGGCGCGATCGTGGCCGGTGTGGGCGTGGCGGGTGCCGCTCCTGCCCTGGCCGACCAGCCCGAGGCCGCCGCGGCGAAGGGCGGGCAGGGCGGTGGCGACCTGCGCTTCACCCCCGTGCCGCCGAACAAGAAGGACGCGCTGAGTATCCCTGACGGCTACAGCTCCTCCGTGGTCGTGCGCTGGGGCGACCCCGTGCTGCCCGACGCGCCCGATTTCGACTTCGCCAACCAGACTGCCGACGCGCAGAACAAGCAGTTCGGCTACAACTGCGACTACGTGACGCTCCTGCCGATGGGACGCGACCGCGCGCTGCTCTGGGTGAACCACGAGTACACCGACGAGAACCTGATGTTCAGCGGGTACACCGGCGGCGCCGCAGCGACCGAGGAGCAGATCAAGATCGGGCTGGCCGCGCACGGCGGCTCGGTCGTGGAGATCGAGCGGGCGAACGGCTCCGGCGAGTGGAAGCTGGTCACCAAGGGACGCCGCCGCTACAACCGGCGCATCACCGCTCAGACCCCCATGAAGTTCAGCGGCCCCGCCGCCGGCGCCGACCTGCTCAAGACGGCCGAGGACAAGGGCGGGCTCAAGCCGGTCGGCATGCTGAACAACTGCTCGGGCGGCACCACCCCGTGGGGCACCGTGCTGACCGCTGAGGAGAACTTCGACCAGTACTTCGTCAACGGCGACAAGGTGCCCGAGGCGCAGAAGCCGTACATCTCCCGCTACACGATCACGACCGGCACCCCGTCGAGCAACCGCAGGTTCGACCGCATCGAGGAGCGGTTCGACCTGGCCAAGCACCCGAACGAGGCCAACCGCTTCGGCTGGATCGTGGAGATCGACCCGTTCGACCCCGACTCCACCCCGGTCAAGCGCACCGCGCTCGGCCGCTTCAAGCACGAGGCCGCGACCACGACGCTGTCCCGCGACCGCCGCCTGGTCGTGTACATGGGTGACGACTCGCGTTTCGAGTACATCTACAAGTTCGTCTCCAAGGACCGCTACGTCCCCGGATTCGACCGGCACAACCGGACGCTGCTGGACGAGGGCACCCTGTACGTGGCCAAGTTCACCGGCGACAGCCCGGCCAGTGAGATCGACGGCTCCGGCAAGCTGCCCTCCGACGGCCTGTTCGACGGCTCCGGCGAGTGGATCCCGCTGGTCTCCGGCGACAAGTCGTTCGTGGACGGCATGACCGCCACCGAGGTCCTCGTCTACACCCGCGTGGCCGCCGACAAGGTGGGCGCGACCAAGATGGACCGTCCGGAGGACATGGAGCGCAACCCGGTCACCGGCGGCGTCTACGTGGCGCTGACCAACAACACCAACCGCACCGCCGCCCAGGCGGACGAGGCCAACCCGCGCGCCTCGAACAAGCACGGCCACATCGTGGAGATCGTGGAGCATCGCGACGACGCGGCCGAGAAGAAGTTCGCCTGGTCGATCCCGCTGGTCTGCGGCGACCCGAAGGACCCGAACACCTACTTCGCCGGCTTCGACAAGACCAAGGTCTCGCCGATCTCCTGCCCGGACAACGTCGCCTTCGACAAGGACGGCAACCTGTGGATCGCCACGGACGGCAACCAGCTCGGCAGCAACGACGGCATGTTCGTGATGCCCGTACGCGGTAAGGACCGCGGCCACCTGCGCCAGTTCCTCACCGTCCCGGTGGGCGCCGAGACCTGCGGCCCCCTGGTGACCGAGGACCAGCGCAGCGTCTTCGTCGCGGTGCAGCACCCGGGCGAGACCGATGGCGCCACCCCGGAGAACCCCTCCAGCCGCTGGCCCGACGGCGAGCAGCCGCGCCCGTCCGTGGCCGTGGTCTGGCACGGCAAGGGTAAGAAGATCGGCGCTTGACCTCAAGTTAACTTGAGGAACTAGCCTTCCATGCCATGAGCATGGAAGTGACCGCCTGGCACCAGCTGTATTCGATGAACAACCGGCCGGAGCGTCGCCCGCTGTCGAGGGCGACGCTCCGGCGTATCGGCGGCTTCGCCCGCCCGCATCGCCGCAGGCTGCTGCTGTATCTGCTGCTCAGCGTGGTGCTGGCGGGCCTGGCCGTGGGGGCGCCCCTGCTGGCGGGCCGGGTGGTCGATGCGATCTTCAACGCCGAGCCGCTCGACGTGGTCGTGGTGGTGTCGCTGCTGATCGCGGCCCTGGCCATCGCCGAGGCCGGGCTGGGCCTGCTGACCCGGTGGTTGTCGGCGGGGCTGGGCGAGAGCCTGATCCTCGATCTGCGCACGGCCGTCTTCGACCACGTGCAGAAGATGCCGATCGCGTTCTTCACCAGGACCCGCACGGGCGCGCTGGTCAGCCGGCTGAACAACGACGTGATCGGCGCCCAGCGGGCCTTCACCGACACCCTGTCCGGCGTGGCGGGCAACGTCGTGACGCTCGTGCTCACGCTCATCGCCATGATCGGCATCTCCTGGCAGATCACGCTGCTGGCGCTGCTGCTGTTGCCGGTGTTCGTGCTCCCCGCCCGGCGGATGGGCACCAGGATCGCCCGGCTGCGCCGCGAGGCGGCCGACCACAACGCGGCCATGGGCACCCAGATGACCGAACGTTTCTCCGCGCCCGGCGCGACGCTGGTCAAGCTCTTCGGCCGGCCCGCGCACGAGTCGGCGGAGTTCGCCGTCAGGGCCAGGCGCGTGCGCGACATCGGCGTGCGCTCGGCCATGACCCAGTCGGCGTTCGTCACCGCGCTCACCCTGGTCTCGGCGCTGGCCCTGGCCCTGGTGTACGGCCTGGGCGGCTTCTACGCCCTGCGCGACCAGCTCGCCCCCGGAGCGCTGGTCGCGATGGCCATGCTGCTGACCCGCCTGTACGCGCCGCTGACCGCCCTGGCCAGCGCCCGCATGGACGTGATGAGCGCCATCGTCAGCTTCGAGCGCGTCTTCGAGGTGCTCGACCTCAAGCCACTCATCCTGGACAAGCCGGACGCCCGGCAGGTCCCGGACGGACCAATCGCGGTCGAGTTCGACGACGTGCGCTTCGCCTACCCCGCCGCCGACAAGGTCTCGCTGGCCTCGCTGGAGGAGGTGGCCGCGCTCGACTCCCGAGGCGGCGTCGAGGTGCTGCACGGCGTCTCCTTCCGTGCCGAACCCGGCCAGATGGTGGCGCTGGTGGGCTCGTCGGGCGCGGGCAAGTCCACGATCGCCCAGCTCCTGCCCCGCCTGTACGACGTCGACTCCGGCGCCGTCCGGCTCGGCGGCGTCGACGTACGCGACCTGAGCGCCGACTCCATCCGCGAGACGCTCGGCATGGTCACCCAGGACGGCCACCTCTTCCACGAGACGATCAGGGCCAACCTGCTGCTGGCCAGGCCGGAGGCGAGCGAGGAGGAGCTGTGGGACGCCCTCACCAGGGCCAGACTGGCCGACCTGATCGAGTCGTTGCCCGAGGGCCTCGACACGGTGGTGGGCGAGCGCGGCTACCGCCTGTCGGGCGGGGAGCGGCAGCGGCTGACGATCGCCAGGCTGCTGCTGGCCAGGCCCAGGGTGGTGATCCTGGACGAGGCCACGGCGGCGCTCGACTCCACCTCCGAGGCGGCCGTGCAGGCGGCGCTCGGCGAGGCGCTCGAAGGCAGGACCGCCGTGGTGATCGCCCACCGGCTCTCCACGATCAGGGCGGCCGACCTCATCCTGGTGATCGAGGACGGGCGGGTGGTCGAGCGTGGCACGCACGCCGACCTGCTCGCCGCCGCAGGCCGCTACGAGGAGTTGTACCGCACTCAGTTCGAGGACCCCACGGTCTCGGGCGTGGCCGTCGCCTGAGGCCGCGCGGGACGGTTCGTCCGCAGGGCGTAGAGCGCGACGGGGATGCCCGCGAGCACCACGACCGCGGCGATGACCAGCGTGAACTGGTAGGCGTCCAGGAAGGCGAGCAGCGGCGGCCTGTCGCTGCCGCTCTGCCTGGAGCTCAGGATCGCGCCCAGGATGGTGATGCCGAGCAACCCGAACACCTCGCGTGACACGTTCAGCATGCCCGAGGCCACGCCGGACCTGTCCTTGGGCATGCCGTCGAGGATCGCGGCCGTCAGGGGCACCAGCATGCCGCCGCCCAGGCCGTACAGCACGAACCAGGGCGCCACGTCGGCGTAGTCGGCGTCGGCGCTGACACCGGAGAGCAGGTAGATCGCCACGCCCATGAGCGCCATCCCGAGTGCCACCGTGCGGGCGATGCCGATCTGGGCGCTGATCCGCTGTGACAGGATCGCCACGACGCCCATGACCAGCGCCATCGGCACGAACGAGGCGCCCGCCTGGGTGGGGGTGAAGCCGAGCACGTTCTGCAGCCACAGGGCGCTGAAGAAGTAGATCCCGAACACGCCGAACGTCCAGACACCGCTGGTGAGCAGCCCGCCGGTGAACACCCTCGACCTGAACAGCGACATCACGATCATCGGCTCGGCGGCCCGCGACTCGGCCAGCACGAACGCCACGGCCGCCGCCGCGAAGACGCCGAACGCGGCCAGGATCTCCGGCGAGGTCCATCCGGCGCTTTCGCCCTCGATGAGCGCGAAGGTCAGGGCGAACAGGGCCAGCGCCGAGGTGGCCAGGCCAGGCAGGTCGAGGCTGTGGCGTACCCGGGTGAAGGCCGGCCTGATCGCCCTGAGCGCCAGCCCGAACGTCACCGCCCCGATCGGGACGTTGACCAGGTAGATCCAGCCCCAGTGCAGGTTCTCGCTGATGAACCCGCCCGCGAACGGGCCGAGCGCCATCGACAGGGCCCCCGAGGCGCTCCAGATGCCCACGGCCCTGCCGCGCTCGGCGGGGTCGGGGAAGATCTGGCTGATCAGCGCCAGCGCCGTGGGCGTCAGCAGCGCGGCGCCCACTCCCTGCACGGCCCGTGCGGCGATCAGCATCGTGCCGCTGGTGGCCAGCCCGGCGGCCAGCGAGGAGAGCGTGAAGACGGCCAGGCCGCCGAGGAAGACCCTGCGGGCGCCGAAGACGTCCGCGAGCCTGCCGCCGACCAGCATGAGGCCGGCGAAGACGAGGATGTACGAGCTCACGATCCACTCCAGCCCGGAGATCGTCAGCCCGAGGTCCCGCTGGATCGTAGGCAATGCGACATTGCCCACGTTGTTATCCAAATAAGTCATGAAGGTGCCCAAAGTCACCGCGGTCAGTGCCCACCATCGCATGGCCCGTTCCCCCTATACAGCGTACTTGTACGGCGTATAGTTGAACTTGTACGACGTATAGTTGTCAACCGTGATGGGAAAACTGACCGCGCAGGCGATCGCGGAGCGGGCACTGGAGGTCGGCGACACCGAGGGGATCGACGCCGTGACGATCCGGCGCCTGGCCACGGACCTGGGCGTGACGCCGATGGCCCTCTACTGGCACTACAAGAACAAGGAGCAACTGCTCATCGGCATGGCCGACCACCTGATCGGCGGCTTCGCGCCCAAGCCGGCCGACGAGCGCCCCTGGCAGGAGCAGCTCCGCGACCTGGTCGAGGGCCTGATCAGGACGCTGCGCACACACCCGTGCGCCAAGAACGTGATCGAGCAGATCGACCCGGTCACCGTGCCGAACTTCCTGGCCGTCTGGGAGCAGGCCCTCCGCCTGGCCAGCAGCGCGGGGTTCGGCGTCGAGGAGAGCTGCCTGATCACCAAGTACATCCTGCAGAGCTCTATCGCCATCGCCGACGCCCCCGTCCACATGGAGGCGGGCGATCGCGACGAGATGGTCAGGGTCAAGCGGCTCGGCCTGCAGTCACTGCCCGTCGAGAAGTACCCGTACCTGGTGGAGATGGCCTGTCCGATGGTCGGAGGGCTGGACCCTGGGCTGTACGACACCTTCGGGGTCGATCTGGTGTTGAGCGGCATAGAGGCGCTGGCGGCCAGACGTTAAAGTCACGATCATGACCTTTGAGCTGATCTGCGAGATCGAACCGCCCACGAAGCCCGATCTGAAGCACGTCAGGCACCAGATCGGCACGCTCGGCAAGGTCGCCCACTCGTTCCTCATCCCCGACAACCACATCGGCCGGGCCACCGTGTCGAGCGTGGCCGTCGCGCACGAGGTCGAGGCGATGGGCGGACGCGGCATCGCCTGCCTCAACTCCCGCGACCGCAACCTGCTCGGCTTCCGCCGCGACCTGCTGACCGCGGGGGCGTACGGCGTGGACCAGTTCCTGTTCGTCTACGGCGACAAGCCCACCAGCGGCAACCGGACCAGCGACCTGACGGTGCGCTCGATGATCGAGGAGGCCAGGGAGTTCGCGCCCGGGTTCCGCCTCGGGGCCGCGGCTGGGATGCGTACGCTGCCTGCCTGGAAACGCGCCGCCGACTTCCTCTTCCTCCAGGTCGGCTTCTCGCTGGAAGCCCAGCTCCGCTGGCGCGAGACCCACCCGGTCGACGTGCCCGTCTACGCCGGCGTCATGGTCCTGGCCAGCGAGCGCCACGCCCGCACCCTGGCCGCCGCGATCCCCGACATCGAGATCCCGGAGGAACTGATCGAGCGGGTGGCCGCGGACCGGATGGCGGGGGTGGAGGCGGCCTGCGAGCAGGTGCTCGCCCTGCGCGACTCGGGCGCCTTCGACGGCGTCCACCTCATCCCGGTCTCCCGCTACCGCGACGTCGAATCCCGCCTCGCCACCACCCTTTAGATGAGCCCGAGCTTGAGCATCAGGGCGCGATCGAGGTCCGCGGCCTCGCGGGCTTCGAGCGCCCCCTTGAAGTCCCCAAGCCGCGATGGGGACACGGAGTAAATCTGATCCGTCAGGATGCGTGACTTCGTGCCCTCGAACTCTACTTCCGGGCGATAGATCGCGGGTCCGGCGCTCGCTGACGTCATGGCCACCGTGATGGTGCTGGTGGTGAAGCGATTCGACTGAATGATGACGGCATAACGCTGGCCTTGCTGTTCGTGGCCGCGAGTTCCTGGAAGCGCTTTGATCTCGTAGATCGCGCCTCGGAAGATCACTCGGTTACGCCCATGAAGCGCTGAATCGCCAACATCTCGGCTTGATCGTCTGGGTCGATTCGCAGTCGATCCGCATCCGCTGCGGCCTGTTCAAGCAGCATCTCTTTGTAGGTACGCAGTATGGCGTAGCGAACTGCCTCGGTGCGGCTTCTCGTCTCTCCAGCAAGCGCACGGAGGGCTGTTTCCATCGCATCATCGGTGCGTACGTTGAGAGTTCCCATGAAGGAAAGTGTAACACATTTTGTAATACGCTAGCGGGTGCGCCTGCGGGCGAGGGTGGACAGGAAGGCGCCGACGAGGCCAGGTTCGCGTACGCCAGCAGCCGCCCCCCGAACAGCCGCAGATCCAGCACCGGGTTCGACGAGCGCCGCTCGGCCAGCACGATCAGCGGCAGCAGCAGCACGAACAGCCCCACCCCTGCGAGCACGACCGGGCTCGACAGCCCGCCCGAACCCGCCTCCGACAGGGCCAGCAGCAGCGCCGACAGCGCCGCGAACACCAGCACGTTGCCCAGCGCGTCCACCGGCTCCTTCGGCCGCCTGGGCATCTTGCGTAAGATCATCAGGCCCCACGCGAACGCGATCAGCCCGGCGGGCACGTTCACCCAGAAGATCCACTGCCAGCCCGCGGCCTTGGCGATCAGCCCGCCCAGCGTGGGCCCCGCGAGCTGCGCGACCGACAGCGTGCCCATTTGACGTGCTCCTCGCCCTGAAGAGGCGAGGACTCCCGTGCTGCTTACGCAGCAGTTCATGCCGCGAAGCAGCACGAGCTGTGGAACAGGATGCTTGACGCTTCACCGACCCGCCCACCGGCAAGTCTCCACGTCCTGTCACCGCCCGTCCGGCGGCCTCGTTGTACCGATGAATCCAGGAAGTGATCTCACGGCCAGCTTGGTTGTCGCTTGCCAGTTCGATCACGGAAACCTTCCGTACGTGGTTGAGACGTCGCAAGCAGTTCTGGTCGCTGCACGTTCGCCCCCTTGAGGGCACTCACGCGCGGGCCTACACCATCCCGCCAGCAGGATCCAGCCGGACTGGAGCGGGGTGGCGTGGAAGTGCCGCACCACGGTCGGAAGCGCCACGTTGAGCGTGCTGCCGGCGATGCCGATGAGGACGAGCCCCAGGCTGGTGACCGAGCACACGCGCCAGGCGTAGCGCAGGCGGCCGTCAGCGGGCACGTTTGCGTAATCCGTCGAGGTCGTGGATGACGACCCGCCGCCGTCCCGTCTCGATCAGCCCGCGGTCGCGCAGCGTGCGCAGCGCCTTGCTGACGGCCTCACGCGAGGAGCCTGTCCACCCGGCCAGCTCGTCCTGCGACAGCGGCAGCGCCACGCGGACCCCGCTGTTGGTCTTCTCCCCGTAACGCTCGGCCAGCTCCAGCAGCCGTGTGGCCACCCGGCCCGTGGTGTCGAAGGCGCCGTACTCGATCCGCTTCCTGTCGGAGTCGCGCAGCCGCGCGCTGACGAGCTTCATGAGCAGCACGGCGATGCGCCCATGGGACTCCAGGAACGCGGGGAAGTCGCGCACCACGATGCCCGAGATCGGCTCAAGGGCGGTCACCGTGGCCGAGCGCGGCGACCCGTCGATGGCCGACAGCTCGCCGAGCAGCCCGCCCGGCCCGCGTACGGCCAGCACCACCTCGGTGCCGCCGCTCGTGTGCGAGGAGACCTTGACCCGGCCCTCCAGCAGTACGAGCACCCAATCGGAGGTGTCGCCCTCGCTGATCACCGTCGTGCCGCGATCCCACCGTCGCGGCCGCCCGGCTGCGCGCAGGGCCTCGACGTCCTCGGCCGTGAGCATGGACATGAACTCGCCGGGCTCTGGAACCATGCCGATGATTATGTCGGTACGGGCATCTCCCCTTCTATGACAATTCCGTCAGAACGTAGGCCGGCACGAGCTCCTCCTTGCCCTTGAGGTTGAGCCGTCCCAGAGGGGTCACCGACACGCCGCGGCCGAGCTGCTTGAGCGTCGTATCGCCGATGACGACCGTGCCCGGCTCGGCGATGCCCTGCAGCCTGGCGGCCACGTTGACGCAGTCGCCCATCGCGTTGAACCCGCGTAACTCGGGGCTGCCGATGTTGCCGACCAGCGCAGGACCGGTGTTGACCCCCACACGGAACGTGGGCCACTGGACGTCGTCGACCCGCTTCCAGGCCATCTCCTCTGCCACCTCGGCCGCGGCCCGCTGCATGTCGAGCGCGGCCCTGCAGGCCGCCCGCGCGTGCCCCGCCTGCGTGGCCGGGGCGTTGAACAGCGCCAGCAGCGCGTCGCCGACGAACTGCACGATCGTGCCGCCGTTGTCGAGGATGCACGGGACGGCGGCCGTGTGGTAGCGGTTGAGCATCTCGACGATCTCGCCGGGCGTCACCTGCTCAGAGAAGGTGGTGAAGCCCTTGAGGTCGGCGAAGAGGGCGGTCAGCTCCTTCAGCTCGCCGCCCAGCGCCGCCTGCCCGGGGTCGGCCAGCAGCGCGTGGGCCACGTCGGGCGACATGTACTGGTGGAACAGGGTGTGCAGCTCCTGGTAGAGGCGGGCGTTCTCCAGGGAGATCGACAGCTGGCCCGCCAGGGTCGCGGCCAGCGCCTCGTCCTGGCGCGTGCGGCCGACCGGCACCTCCAGCACGCCGGCGAGCCTGCCCTTGACGGTCAGCGGGAAGGCGAGCAGGTGGTCGCGCCTGACCGGGGTGTTGTCGCCGAACTCGTAACTGCGCGAGCCGATCTCCGCCCTGCCGTCGGCCACCAGGCCGATCTTGACGTCGCCGTACGCCTGCCGCACCCGCTCCAGCGAGGTCGCCAGCAGCTCCTGCTCCGGCAGGCCGACCCTGGTCTGGGCGCTGACGGCCACGAGGGCGCTCAGCCGCTCGGACAGCTCCCGCTCGTTGGCCAGCGCCTCACCCGCCCGGTCGAGCACCGCGGCCTGGCCCTCGTTGAGCCGGAACTTGCCCGACAGCCGGGTCGCGGCCAGCGGCTCGCCCCTGCGTACGTGCTCGACCAGCTCCTCAAGCGCCTGGTCGTAGTCCTGCTGGATGCGCCGCACGGTCGCCGACAGCGTCACCGAGTCGAACAGGCCCGCGCTCGACCCCTCGCGCCTGAACTGCAGGTAGGCGCTGTAGGCCACGAACACGAAGGCCAGCGTGAGCAGCAGGTGCCACTCCCACCAGGACAGGTGCCAGTTGAGCTGCCACATCCCGGCGATCATGGCCTCGGCAAGCAGCGCGTAGGCCGTGATCAGGCTGATCAGCATGGCCGACGGCCGCCGCCGGTGCAGCAGGAACATCATCACGCTGGCGGCGGCGTAGAGGATGACGCCGGGGATCGAGGCCCACACCAGCCAGCCGACCCGCTGGTCCAGCGGAGGCTCGCTGAGCGGCGTCAGCCCCGGGATCAGCGACGCCAGCCCCCAAAGGACCATGAACCCGACGAGCGCCCCGCGGACGACGTGCTGCGCGCGCAGCACGGCCTTGGCGGCCTCGTCGCCCAGCGGCAGCGCCGAGGCGAACGCGAACGCGGCCGCGATCGTGAGCCCCGCCTGCTGGCCCAGGTCGAAGCCCAGCGAGCCGGTCGGCAGGATGATCTGCGGGGTGGCCAGCCCGTGCAGGAAGAAGAACCCGGCGCTGCTCAGGAAGACCAGGGAGACCAGGAACAGCCGGGCGTCCTGCCGCCGCCGCGAGGCCTCGCTGACGAGCATGCCCAGCACGACGTTGATCCCGGCCACCGTGATGATCATCCAGAAGTGGCTGGGGAGGTGCTCCCATCTGAGGTTGGCCTCGGGTTCGGCGAGCAGGAGCCAGAGGCCGAGCAGGGGCAGCAGCAGGTGGATGCCCCAGACCACACCGCGCACCGGCTGGGTCGCCGGTGGCAGGTAGGGGGCGGGGTTGGGCGTCGGCACAGCACCGATTATCCACGCGAGATCGCCATCGCCAATGCGTCGTTTTACGCACACAACAGGGCCGATACGGACAGCCGTACCGGCCCTATCGTCAAGCTCTCAGCGGAACGCCACCGCCCGTCCCCACGAGGATGGGGAAGGGAGGTGGGCACCTGGGATCGAGGGCGCCCGTTCCCGAGAGGTCAGCCCCTGGGATCGAGGGCGCCCGTTCCCGTGAGGTCAGCCGAACAGCGCGGGCAGCGTCGCCGTGTGCGTCGTCCGCAGTTCCTCCACGGAGACCTCGAACTCGCCCTCGACGACCAGCGACGCGCCCCCGGTCGTCCCGAGCCGGTAGCAGGGCACGTCGTGCCGCCCGCACAGCGAGGCGAGCTCCGCGTACGCCTCGGGCCGCACCACGACCAGCGCCCGCGAGGCCGACTCGCTGAACAGGTCGGTGAAGGCGTCGCCGCTGAGCGCCACCGACGCGCCGACGCCGCGCGCCAGGCACGATTCGGCCAGCGCGACGGCCAGGCCGCCGTCGGACAGGTCGTGCGAGCCTGCGAGCAGCTCCCTGCCGGCCGCCTCGACCAGCACGGTCGCCAGCGCCCGCTCCGCCTCCAGGACGGCCCGCGGCGGCAGCCCGCCCAGGTGGCGGTGTTCGACGTGGGCCCACTCCGAGCCGCCGAACTCCTCGTGGGTGTCGCCGAGCAGCACGACTTCCAGGCCCTCGGCGACGAACCCGGTCGGCACCCGCTTGGCCACGTCGTCGATCACGCCCAGCACACCGACCACCGGGGTCGGGTGGATGGCCGTGGCGCCGGTCTGGTTGTAGAAGGAGACGTTGCCGCCGGTCACCGGCACGCCCAGCGCCCGGCAGGCGTCGGCCAGCCCGCGCACGGCCTCGGCGAACTGCCACATGACCTCGGGGTCCTCGGGGGAACCGAAGTTGAGGCAGTTGGTGACGGCGAGCGGCCTGGCGCCGGTGACGGCCACGTTGCGGTACGCCTCGGCCAGCGCGAGCTGCGCCCCCGCGTAGGGGTCGAGCTTGGCGTAGCGGCCGTTGCCGTCGGTGGCCAGGGCGACGCCCCGCGTCGTCGGCTGGGAGCCCTCCATGACCTCGGAAATGCGCAACATACCCGCGTCGGCCGGTTGGGCCAGCACGGTGTTGGCCCGGACGTAGCGGTCGTACTGGGAGGTCACCCACTCCTTGGAGGCCAGGTTGGGCGAGCCGAGCAGCTTGAGCAGGCTCTGGCGCAGGTCGGCGGGGCGCTCCAGCCGGTCGGGGGTGTCGGCGTTGAGCGTGGCCTGGCCGGCGGGCTCGTGGAAGGGGCGCTCGTAGACGGGGCCCTCGTCGGCCGCGGTGCCCGGCGGGATGTCCACGATGACCTCGCCGTCCCAGGTCATGACCAGGCGGCCGGTGTCGGTGACCTCGCCGATCACGGTGGCGGGGACGTCCCACTTCTCGCAGATCGCCAGGAACGCCGGGATGTCGGCGGGCCTGACCACGGCCATCATCCGCTCCTGCGACTCGCTCATGAGGATTTCCTCGGGCCTGAGCGAGGGGTCGCGGAGCGGGACCAGGTTGAGGTCGACGCTCATGCCGCCGGTGCCCTTGGCGGCCAGCTCGGTCGTGGCGCACGAGACGCCGGCCGCGCCGAGGTCCTGGATGCCGACGACCACGTCGGCCGCGTACAGCTCCAGGCAGCACTCGATGAGCAGCTTCTCCATGAACGGGTCGCCCACCTGCACGGCCGGCCGCTTGGCCTGCGACTCGTCCTCGAAGGTCGCCGAGGCCAGCACGCTGGCCCCGCCGATGCCGTCGGGGCCCGTGGATGCGCCGAACAGCACGACCTTGTTGCCCGGCCCCGGCGCGGTGGCCAGCTTGATCTGGTCTTTGCGGAGCAGGCCGACGCAGAGGGCGTTGACCAGCGGGTTGCCGATGTAGCAGGGGTCGAAGACGACCTCGCCGCCGATGTTGGGCAGGCCCAGGCAGTTGCCGTAGTGGCTGATGCCCTCGACCACGCCGGGCAGCACCCGGCGGGTGTCGACGGCGTCGGCGCCGCCGAAGCGCAGGGAGTCCATGACGGCGATCGGGCGCGCGCCCATCGACATGATGTCGCGGACGATCCCGCCGACGCCGGTGGCCGCGCCCTGGTGCGGCTCGACGTAGGACGGGTGGTTGTGCGACTCGATCTTGAACGTGGCCGCCCAGCCGTCGCCGATGTCGACCACGCCGGCGTTCTCGCCCATGCCCACGAGCAGCGCCTCGGACTTGGGCGCCTTGGTGGCGAACTGCCGCAGGTGGACCTTGGAGGACTTGTACGAGCAGTGCTCGGACCACATCACGCTGTAGATGGCCAGCTCGGAGCCGGTCGGGCGACGGCCGAGGATCTCTTGGACCCGGTCGTACTCCTCCCGCTTCATCCCCAGCTCGGCGAACGGCATCGACTCGTCGGGCGTCTCAGCGGCCCGCTTGACATTATCCGTCATGCGTTCACCAGGTTCTTGAGGATGGAGGTGAAGAAGCCCAGGCCGTCGGTGCTGGGGGCGCCGACCAGTTCTTCGACCGCGTGCTCGGGGTGTGGCATGAGGCCGACGACGTTGCCCGCCTCGTTGCGGATGCCCGCGATGTCGTTGAGCGAGCCGTTGGGGTTGCCGCCGAGGTAGCGCACGACCACGTGGCCGCCCGCTTCGAGCGCGGCCAGCGTCTCGTCGGAGGCCACGTAGCGGCCCTCGCCGTGCTTGACCGGCAGGACGATCTCCTGGTCGGGATCGAAGGTGTTGGTCCAGGGGGTGGCGGTCTGCTCGATCCGCAACCTCTGGTCACGGCAGACGTAGTGGAGCGAGGCGTTGCGCGTCAGCGCGCCCGGCAGCAGGTGCGCCTCGCACAGGATCTGGAAGCCGTTGCACGTGCCGATCACCGGCAGGCCCGCTCTGGCGGCCGGGATGAGCTCGTCCATGAGCGGCGCGAACCGCGAGATGGCGCCGCAGCGCAGGTAGTCGCCGTAGGAGAAGCCGCCGGGCAGGAAAACGGCGTCCACTCCCTTCAGGTCGTGGTCGGCGTGCCACAGCGGGACCGGTTCCGCGCCCACGAGGCGCACGGCTCTGGCGGCGTCCTGGTCGTCGAGAGTTCCCGGAAACGTGACAACGCCCACACGGGCAGCGCTCATGACAGTTGTCCCCTTCGAGGATGCGCGCACGCGCCACCGTCTCTTCGGGCGGACGGCGGCGGTCCCTTCAGGTTATCGGGTGCTGTCCGGTGTTCGACAACGGGCGAGGTGAGGCGGGAAGGACCAGGTCAGACGGCTGCGAGCTCGCGGGGACGGGCGTCGGCCGCGTCATCCCAGGCGAGCAGCTTGCGCAGGTGGACCGTGGTGCCGCGCCCTGGCGTGATGCCGAAGGAGATCTCGTCGACCACGGAGCGCATGATCAGCAGGCCACGGCCGTTCTCGGTGTCAGGAGGGGGGAAATGCGGCGGCATCGTTGGCAGGCCCTCGCCGTTGTCCGCGACGCGTACGTCGCAGCGGCCGTAGCCGATCGCGGCGGTCACCTCGTAGCGGTTGGCAGGCCCCCCGTGCCGCACCGCATTGGAGCACGCCTCGGACACGGCGAGGAGCATGTCGGCGATGCACGTCTCACTCACGTTGAGTGAGCGCATGGCATCGCCAAGCACTCGCCTGACCATCGGTATGCCGATCGCATCCCGAGGCAGTGCCAACGAGAACTCAATATCCACCGGACTCCTCCGGGCGCCAGAATGTCACCTGGAGTAGGTTTCCCTGTGAAAACGGGGCTAACCGCAAAATCACGTTGTTGTTATTTACTGTTGGCATGCTCGTGGGATTGTGGCACGCCCGAACCCCTCTTTAACCGGCCAGGGGGAAATCGGGGGCACAAATGTGCCGATCTAGCCCTCAACCCGGACGCTGTAGTCCTCGATCACCGTGTTGGCCAGCAGGGTCTCGGCCATCTTACGGACCTCGTCCAGCGCCGCGTCGTCGGCCGGGCCGTCGAGCTCCACCTCGAAACGCTTGCCCTGACGCACGGCCGAGACGCCGGAGAAGCCGAGCCTGGGCAGCGCCCTGGCGATCGCCTGGCCCTGCGGGTCGAGGATCTCGGGCTTCAGCATGACGTCCACGATGACGCGGGCCACTGCGTTCCTCCTGGTTGGAGTGGGGTCGGGAAAGTAAGCCTACCGGCGCGTGTGGCTGTCGGCACAACGGGAACGGGGAAGAAATGGGGCTTGCGCGCAGGGCTGTGACGTCTGCCACCATGTCCCCAAAAGCGTACGAACCACCACCTCTATGGTTCGTCGCCAAGGAGGCTGGCCTAAGGTGGCAAACCCACCGGCAGACCGGCCCTGACCAGCACAGGAGTGGCACGTGAACGAAGACGACGCCTCTCGTGGTGCCGACGCACCCCCGGAACTCGTCCAGTTGCTCACCCCAGAGGGCGAGAGGGTCGAGCATCCCGACTACGACATCGAGCTCACCCCGGAGGAGGTCCGGTCGCTCTACCGCGACCTGGTGCTCGTCCGGCGCATCGATCTGGAGGCCGTGGCGCTGCAGCGCCAGGGCGAGCTGGGCATCTGGGCCTCGCTGCTGGGCCAGGAGGCGGCCCAGATCGGCTCGGGACGCGCGCTCACCGACGCCGACATGGCCTTCCCCACCTACCGCGAGCACGGGGTCGCCTGGTGCCGCGACGTCGACCCGGTCAAGCTGCTCGGCCTGTTCAGAGGGGTCAACCACGGCGGGTGGGACCCCAAGGAGCACAACTTCCACCTCTACACGATCGTGATCGGCAGCCAGACGCTCCACGCGGTCGGCTACGCCATGGGCATCCAGCGCGACGACGCCAGCGCCGCCACGATCGTCTACTTCGGCGACGGCGCCACCTCGCAGGGCGACGTGAATGAGTCGTTCATCTGGGCGAGCGTCTTCAACGCGCCGATCGTGTTCTTCTGCCAGAACAACCAGTGGGCCATCTCCGAGCCGCTGGAGAAGCAGAGCCGCATCCCCCTCTACCGGCGGGCCTCCGGCTTCGGCTTCCCCGGCATCCGAGTGGACGGCAACGACGTGTTCGCCTGCCTGGCGGTGACCAAGAAGGCGCTCGAAGCAGCCCGTACCGGTCAGGGGCCGACGCTCATCGAGGCGTTCACGTACCGGATGGGCGCCCACACCACCACCGACGACCCCACGCGCTACCGCGTGGCGAGCGAGCTTGAGGCGTGGAAGCTCAAGGACCCGATCGAGCGGGTCAAGGCGTACCTGTTCAAGAACGAACTGGCCGACCAGGAGTTCTTCGACTCCGTGGACGCCGAGGCCGACCGGCTCGGCGCCGACCTGCGCAGGCGCTGCCTGGCCATGCCCGACCCCGAACCGCTCGACATCTTCGACCACGTCTACCGCGAGCCCCACGCGCTGATCGACCAGGAGCGCGCCCAGTTCGCCGCCTATCTGGAGGGGTTCCGTGACTGAGCCGAGCGCGCGGGCGAAGGAGACGTCATGACGGTCCTGAGCCTGTCCAAGGCGCTGAACGAGGGCATGCGCAAGGCCATGGAGGACGACTCCAAGGTCCTCATCATGGGCGAGGACGTGGGCAAGCTGGGCGGCGTCTTCCGGGTCACCGACGGCCTGCAGAAGGACTTCGGCGAGGACCGCGTGATCGACACGCCGCTGGCCGAGTCGGGCATCATCGGCACCGCGATCGGTCTGGCGCTGCGCGGTTACCGGCCGGTGTGCGAGATCCAGTTCGACGGGTTCGTCTTCCCCGCGGCCGACCAGATCATCACCCAGCTCGCCAAGATGCCGATGCGCTCGCTGGGCGCGATCAAGCTGCCCGTCGTCGTCCGCATCCCCTGCGGCGGCGGCATCGGCGCGGTGGAGCACCACAGCGAGTCGCCCGAGGCGTACTTCACGCACACGGCCGGGCTGCGCGTGGTCGCCTGCTCCAACCCGGCCGACGCCTACGCCATGATCCAGCAGGCCATCCGCAGCGACGACCCGGTGCTGTTCTTCGAGCCCAAGCGCCGCTACTGGGAGAAGGCCGACGTCGACACCGCCTCCACCGACTGGTGGACGCCGCTGCACGCGGCCAAGGTGGTGCGCCAGGGGAGCGACGTCACGCTGCTGGCCTACGGCCCCATGGTCAAGACCTGCCTGGAGGCCGCAACGGCGGCCGAGGAGGACGGGCGCTCGCTGGAGGTGATCGACCTGCGCTCGCTCAACCCCCTGGACGAGCCGGTGATCATGGAGTCGGCACGCAGGACGGGCCGGGTCGTGGTCGTCCACGAGGCCCCCGTCAACAGCGGTCTGGGGGCCGAGCTCGCGGCCCGCATCACCGAGCGCTGCTTCTACCACCTGGAGTCGCCCGTCCTGCGGGCCGGCGGCTTCTCCACCCCTTACCCCCCGTCGAAGCTGGAGGAGCACTACCTGCCCGACCTCGACAGAGTGCTCGACGCCGTCGACCGGACGTTCGGCTACTGAGGGGGCCAGGAATGCGACGAGAGTTCAAGCTGCCGGACGTCGGTGAGGGGCTGACGGAGGCGGAGATCGTCCGCTGGCACGTCAAGGCGGGCGACGAGGTCAAGGTCAACCAGATCGTGGTGGAGATCGAGACCGCCAAGTCCATCGTCGAGCTGCCGATCCCCTGGGACGGCGTGGTGGCGGGCCTGATGGCCGACGAGGGTCAGACGGTCGAGGTGGGCGTCGCGATCATCGCGGTCGACACGGCGGAGGAGACCACGGTGGCGGCGGCCGCCGCGGAGGACATGGTCCCCAACCCGCCGGCGGAGGGCGCCGTGGAACCGGGCGCTCACGGCAGCCCGGCCCCCAAGGAGGAGCGCCAGGCGGTCCTGGTCGGCTACGGCGTCAAGACCGGCGCCTCCAAACGCCGCCCGCGCAAGCAGCCGCCGACCGGCATCCCCTCCGGCCCGGTGGCCAACCCCGACCGCGTCGAGGTGGCCGCCCCACCGGCCCCTGAGAGCGCCCCTGAGACCCTCTCAGCGCCCCCAGAGGTGCCTGCCGCAGCCCCTGAGACCGCCCGTCGGGCCGCGCTGGCCAAGCCCCCGGTACGCAAGCTGGCCAAGGACCTGGGCGTGGACCTGACGTCCATCAGGGGCACGGGCCCGCAGGGCTCGATCACCCGGGAGGACGTCCACGCCGCCGCCGAGCCGGTCCGGGCGGCGCCCCGCGGGGACGAGGAGCGCATCCCGATCAAGGGCGTGCGCAAGATGACCGCCCAGGCCATGGTCTCCAGCGCCTTCACCGCGCCGCACGTCACCGAGTTCCTCCAGGTGGACGTGACGGCGACCATGGAGGCCGTGCGGCGCCTGCGCACCCTGCAGGACTTCGCGGAGGTCAAGGTCTCCCCGCTGCTCCTGGTGGCCAAGGCGGTGCTCACCGCCGTCAGACGCCACCCGATGATCAACTCTGCGTGGGACGAGGCCGCCCAGGAGATCGTGGTCAAGCACTACGTGAACCTCGGCATCGCCGCCGCCACCCCGCGCGGGCTGGTCGTGCCCAACGTCAAGGGGGCGCACGCCCTGTCCCTGCCCGCGCTGGCCACGGAGCTGGCCCAGCTCACCGAGACGGCCAGGGCGGGCCGCACCCAGCCGGCGGAGATGTCCGGCGGCACCTTCACGATCACCAACGTCGGAGTGTTCGGCGTGGACACCGGCACCCCGATACTCAACCCGGGCGAGGCGGCGATCCTGGCCTTCGGCCAGGTCAGGGACATGCCGTGGGTGGTGGACGGCGAGCTGGCGGTTCGCGCGGTGACGACCCTGGCGCTCTCCTTCGACCACCGGATCATCGACGGCGAGCTGGGCTCGCTGTTCCTGCGCGACATCGGCGCCATGCTCGAAGACCCGCTGCGTATGCTGGCCTGGAGCTGACTTCGCCGCGACTACGGTGACCGCCGGGAGGACCCCTCTCCCGGCGATCACCGTAGGCACGGGCACCCGCACCCACCCCGTACAGAGCATCCGTGACGTGATCAGATACATCGATATTGTTGACGCATGATTCGCCACATCGTGCTGTTCACCTGGACCGAGGACGCGACCGACGAGCAGCGCGCGGCGGTGACCGCCGAACTGCGCAAGCTGCCGGGCCTCATCCCCGAACTGCGCGCGTACACGGTGGGCGCCGACGCGGGCATCAACGAGGGCAACCACGACTACGCGGTGGTCGCCGACTTCGACAATGTCGACGACTACCTCGTCTACCGCGACCACCCACAGCACCAAGAGGTGATCGCGAAGCACATCAGGCCGATCCTGGCCTCCCGCGCAGCGGCTCAGTTGAGCGTCTAGACCACGTTCTCGCGGCGCACCTTGCCCGGTAGCCGGGCAAGGTGGGCTCGCGTTACGGCGCCCGGCCGGTGAAGGGTCAGAGGGCGTTTCCTGGAGGGCCGTCAGCCGAAGTACGGTGAGTGGCTGGCCACGGCAGCGCGTACCAGATGGAAGTCTTTAAAAAGCCTCCTCGGGGAGTTCCATGAGTTCCTGGCCGGTGCTGTCGAGGACGCGGCGCTCGGCGGCCATTCGGGGCAGTACGGTCTTGGCGAAGAACGAGGCGGCGGCGACCTTGCCCAGGTAGAACGGGTCCTCGCCGTCGTTCAGCTTGGCCAGGGCCACCTCGGCCTGGCGCAGCAGCAGCCAGCCGATCACCACGTCGCCCAGCGCGAGCAGGAACCTGGTGGTGTTCAGCCCGACCCTGTAGACCTCGGAAGGCCTCTCCAGCGAGCCGAGCGCCCAGCCCGCCATCGTGTCGCCCATGGCCTTGACCTCGGCGGCGGCCTCGGCGAGCAGCTTGCGCTCCTCCTTGAGCCGGCCGTTGCCCGCCTCGGAGCCGGCGAACTCGCCGATCTCGGCGAACAGCGAGCCGGCCGCCGCGCCCTGGTTCTTCAGGATCTTCCTGAAGAACAGGTCGAGGCCCTGGATCGCGGTCGTGCCCTCGTACAGGGAGTCGATCCTGGCGTCGCGGATGTACTGCTCGATCGGGTAGTCCTGCAGGTAGCCGGAGCCGCCGAGGGTCTGCAGCGAGCGGGAGAGCAGCTCGTACGACCGTTCTGACCCGACGCCCTTGACCACGGGCAGCAGCAGGTCGTTCATCTCGTGGGCGTGCCGGTCGTCCGGGTCGAGCATGATCGCGTCCTGGAACGTGGCCGTGTAGAGCACCAGGGCCCGCATGCCCTCGGCGTAGGCCTTCTGCAGCATGAGTTCGCGGCGCACGTCGGGGTGGTGGCTGATGGTCACGCGCGGGGCGCTCTTGTCGGCCATCCTCGTCAGGTCGGCGCCCTGGACGCGGGCCTTGGCGTACTCCAGGGCGTTCAGGTAGCCGGTGGAGAGCGTGGCGATGGCCTTGGTGCCGACCATCATGCGGGCGTGCTCGATGACCATGAACATCTGCCTGATGCCCTCGTGCACGTCGCCGATCAGCCAGCCGACGGCCGGTTCCTTCTCGCCGAAGGTCAGCTCGCAGGTCGTGGAGACCTTCAGGCCCATCTTCTTCTCGACGTTGGTGACGTAGGCGCCGTTGCGCGCCCCGAGTTCGCCGGTCTCCAGGTTCACGTGGTACTTGGGCACCAGGAACATCGACAGGCCCTTGGTGCCGACGCCGTGGCCCTCGGGGCGGGCCAGCACGAGGTGGAAGATGTTCTCGGCCATGTCGTGCTCGGCGCTGGTGATGAAGCGTTTGACGCCCTCGATCAGCCAGCTCCCGTCGGGCTGCCGCGTGGCCTTCGTCCGGCCCGCGCCCACGTCGGAGCCGGCGTCCGGTTCGGTGAGCACCATGGTGGCGCCCCAGTCGCGCTCGATGGCCAGCTCGGCGAAGCGCTTCTGCTCAGGGGTGCCCAGTTTCCACAGCGTGTAGGCGAACTGGGGGCCGGCGGCGTACATGTAGAGCGCCGGGTTCGCGCCGAGGACCATCTCCGCGGTCGCCCAGGCCAGGCTCCGCGGGATGCCGGGGCCGCCCAGCTCGACGGGCAGGTCCAGGTCCGCCCAGCCGCCGTCGATCAGCGCCTTGAACGACTTCTTGAATCCTTCCGGCACCTTGACCGTGTGGGTCGCGGGGTCGAACACGGGCGGGTTGCGGTCGCCCTCCTCGAAGGAGTCCGCGAAGACGCCCGTCGCCAGCCGGTTGACCTCGTCCAGGATGCTGCGGGCGACCTCCTCGTCGACTTCCGCAAAGGGCCCTGCACCGAGGATCTCGCCTCTCCCGAAGACCTCGAAGAGGTTGAATTCCAGGTCACGTACGTTGCTCTTGTAGTGGCCCATGGGGTCGATCTCCTTGAACCGGGGGCTTATGTACTCGCGAGTAACCTTACTCTGCAATGCTACCCACGGGTAACCCGTGCTATGCATGGCATGCTCGTCTCCATGGACGCCGAAGAACTCGCCGCGAGATGGCGAGCGCGACTGGAATCCTGGGCCATCCCGGACGAGATCCTGGCCAAGGCTCCGGTGGATCCCTGGAGCCATTCGCCGGAAAGGTTCGGCACCCGCACTGACAAGGCGCTGGCCGAGCCCGACGACGGGCCGACCATGACCCGCCTTTCCGAGGCGCTGCCCGACAAGGGCACGCTGCTCGACGTGGGCTCCGGCCCCGGAGCCGCCTCCCTGCCGCTGCGCGGGCGCATCGGCCACCTGTGGGCCGTCGACACCTCCGCCTCGATGCTGGAGGGGCTGACGGTCCGTGCGGGCAAGCTGGGGGTGCCGGTGACGACGGTCGAGGGGCGCTGGCCGGACGTGGCCGACCGGGTCCCCGTCGCCGACGCGGCCATCGCCGCGCACGTGGTCTACAACGTGCCCGATCTGGCCGAGTTCCTGCGGGCTCTTGACGTCCACACCAAGGGCAGGGTGGTGCTGGAGTTGCCGAACCGCCACCCCATGAGCTGGATGACCCCGCTGTGGCAGCACTTCCACGGCGTCGACCGGCCGGTGCGGCCCATCGCGGAAGACTGCGTGGCCCTGGCGGCGGCCCTCGGCTTCGCCGTGCAGGTGGAGGAGAGAGAGGCCCCTCTGGAACGTTTCACCTCGCTGGAGGAACTGGCCGCCAGCGTGTGCCGGCGGGTCTGCCTCGACCCCGCGCGGGCGCAGGAGGTGGCGGAGACCGTGCTGGAGCTCGGCATGTGGCCGATGCCCCGCGACCGGTGGGTCACCATTTGGTGGGAATGATCCCGCCGGCTGCCGTGTTCACCCCATGAGCGGAAGCTCCCGGACGAGACGCGCCGTACCCGGAACGCCAAGACGACGCGACCCCGTACAGCCTCGTCTTTCAGGGAGTTTCGATCATGGCATGGATCTTCGTCGTGCTGGCCGGCGTCTTCGAGGTCGCGATGGCCCTCTCGCTCAAGCTCAGCAACGGCTTCACGCATCTGTGGTGGAGTCTGTCGTTCCTGGTCACGGCCGTGCTCAGCTTCGGCCTGCTCTCCTACGCGCTCAAGAGCCTGGAGGTCGGCACCGCCTACGCCGTCTGGACCGGCGTCGGCGCGGCGGGCACCGCGGTGCTCGGCATGATCGCCATGGGCGACTCCGTCTCGCTGCCGCGGCTGCTCTGCATCGTCCTGATCCTGAGCGGGGTCATCGGGCTGCGGGCGGTGGCTTGACGCGGGCCGCGAGTATCCGATTGGGTGTTCGGGTGATCGAGATCCATGGCATCGCCATCGATGCCGCAGACCCGTACGCGATCGCCAATTGGTGGAGCCAGGCCACGGGGCTGCCGCTCGGAGAGGGCGACAAGCCCGGCGACGACGAGGTGTTGCTGCAGACCGAGCAGGGCGCGTACTTTCTGTTCATCCGCGTCCCCGAGGGCAAGACCGTCAAGAACCGGCTGCATCTCGACGTCAACGGCACCGAGGGCAGAACGCGCGACGAGGAGGTCGAGCGGCTGCTCGGGCTGGGCGCGACCATCTTCAATGATCTGCGCCAGCCCGACGGCACCGGCTGGGTGACCATGCTCGACCCCGAGGGCAACGAGTTCTGCGTCTGCAGGAGCCAGGCGGAGAGGGAGTCCACGGGCTGACGGGCTCATCGGGCCGATTGGGCCCGCCCCCGCATGGCGAACGTCATGATGCCGGCGATCAGATAGACCAGCGCGCCGTGCCACAGGGCGTCCCAGGCCGCGCCGAAGACCCCGTCCCCGTCCAGCACGAGCTGCAGCGGATAGTCCAGCACGGCCGTGATGCCCGCCGGTAGCAGCGCGAACTTCCACGGATGCCGCAGCGACCAGATGCGCGCCTGGCGGGTCACGCGGTCGCCCTCGTTCGGCTTGGAGACCGCGCCGATCGCGGCGATCAGGGCGAACAGGCCGATGCCCAGGCCCAGCGCCCAGACCAGGTCGGCGCTGCCTGTGAGCGCGCCGAGCCCGAAGCTGACCGCGCTCACGGCGCCGCCGCCGACGGCGGCGGCCTTCCAGGGGGCGCCGCGCAGCGCGGCGCCGGAGAGCGATATTTCATCGCGTCGGCTGATTTCGTTCATGTCACTCATGCTGCCTGCCGGCCGCCCCTGGGGGCATCGGGGACGGACCCTGAGCCGTCCCTGACATCATGCGGGCATGGGAAAATTCGTGATTGAGGGCTCCGGCCGGGACGAAGGGGAGCGCTCACGCGACGTCCGGTTCCGTCAGGCCCGCAGGCAGGACGTGCCCGCGATCGTGGCCATGCTCGCCGACGACCACCTCGGCGCGACCCGCGAGGGCGACCCGGACGACCCGCGCTACCTGGCCGCCTTCGACCGCATCGACGCCGACCCCCACGACGAGCTGATCGTGGCCGACATCGACGGCGAGGTGGTGGGGACGATGCAGCTCACCTACCTGGCGGGGCTGTCCAGGCTGGGCGCGGAGCGATGCCAGATCGAGGCTGTCAGGGTCGCCGCCTCCGTCCGAAGCCGGGGAGTCGGCCGCGAGATGATCACGTGGGCCGTCGGCAGGGCGCGCGCACGAGGCTGCGCGGTGGTGCAGCTCACCTCCGACAAGTCGCGCACGGGTGCGCACCGCTTCTACGACTCCCTCGGCTTCACAGCCTCCCACGAGGGCTACAAACTGGCGCTATGAGCAGGGGCTGAGCTCGACCAGGTTGTCGTGGAAGCCGGGCCCCATGCCCATGTCGCCGTCCCGCTCCGCCACGACCGCGTTCGGGTTGGCACTGCCGGGGCTGAGCTTCGGCCAGCGGCCCTTCGGCGAGGCCACCACCCCCGCCGACACCCTGTCGCTGATCTCCACGTCCGCCAGGAACTCGCCTCCGGCGTTGTGCACGCGGACCCGCTGGCCGCTCACCAGCCCCCGCGCCGCCGCGTCGGCCGGGTTGACCAGCACCACCGGGTCCTTGGCGCGCCGCCGCAGCTCGGCGTTGTTGCCGAAGGTCGTGTTCAGGAACATGTGTGGGGCCGGGGTGACCAGCGCCAGCGGGTACCGCGAGCGCTCGGCCGAGGCCGTGTGCGACGGCACGTACGCCTTGTCAGGGGGCGGGAAACGCAGCCGCCCCGAACGTGTCGGGAAGCCCTCGGCGAACGGCGCGAACGGCTTGGGATAGTTCATCCGCACCCAGCCCTCCTTGCGGAGCCTGTCGAGCGTGATGCCCTCCAGCGACGGATGCCCGCTCGACAGCAGTTGCTCGGCCAGCTCCAGATCCGAGTCGAACAGCGACGGCTCGGTCATCCCCATGTGCGCCGCCAGCCGCCGGAACGTCTCCGTCGTGGACAGGCACTCGCCGGGCGGCTCCACGGCGGCCTCGTTCCAGGCCAGGTACAGGTGGCCGTAGCCGGCGTGCAGGTCGTGGTGCTCGGTCTGCATGGTCGCGGGTAGCACGATGTCGGCGTAGTCCACGGTGTCGGTCGGGAACTGCTCCATGACCACCGTGAACAGGTCCTCGCGGGAGAGCTGCCGCCTGATCGCGTTCGCGTCGGGGCTGGAGCCGACCGGGTTGGCGGCGTACACCCACAGGCACTTCACCGAGTCGAGCTGGGAGGCCAGCTTGGTCATGACGAGCGTGCGCACCGGCTTGGCCAGCAGGTCGTCGCGTCTGTCGATGTTGAGGTGCACGTGGCCGCTGGTGGAGTAGGAGACGCCGCCCCCGGGGTGACGCCAGTCGCCTGTGACGCCGGGGATCGCGGCGATCGTGCGCATCGCCGTGCCGCCGCCCTGGTGTCGCTGCAGGCCCTGCGTGGCGCGGATGGCGGTCGGGCGGGTGTGGGCGAGCCGCGTCCCCAGCCTGTGGATGTCCTCGGCCGGGAGGCCGGTGATGCCGGCCACGGTCTCGACCGGGTGGCGCAGGATCTCCTCGCGGAACTGCTCCCAGCCCTCGGTATGCTCGGCCAGGAACTCCTCGTCCTGCGCGTTCTCCGCCAGCACCACGTTGAGCAGCCCGAGCGCCAGCGCCGCGTCCGTGCCGGGCCTGATCGGCAGGTGCTCGTCGGCCTGGTCGGCCGTCCTGGTGCGAATCGGGTCGATGGCCACCACGTACGCGCCGGCGGCCTTGGCGTCCTGGATGAACTTCCACAGGTGGTGCCCGCTGGTCAGCGGGTTCGTGCCCCAGAGCAGGATCAGCCTGGCCTGGGCGAAGTTCTCGGGGTCCATGCCGGCGGGCGTGCCGTTCGTCCGGTTCAGGCCGCTGCTGCCGGCCGACGAGCAGATGTTGAGCCAGTGCTTGGACGCGCCGAGCACGTTCCAGAAGCGGCGGCCCGCGATGCCCTCGCAGCCCTGCAGGTAGCCGAGCGTCCCGGTGCCCAGGTAGGGCCAGATCGCCTCGCCGCCGTGCTCGTCGACGATGGCGCGCAGCCGTACGGAGATCTCCTCCAGCGCCTGGTCCCAGGTGATCCGCTCGAACTGCCCCGAGCCCTTGGGGCCGGTGCGGCGCATGGGGTGGAGGATGCGGTCGGGGGCCTGTGAGTGCTCCAGGTACCGGTTGACCTTCACGCACAGGGCGCCCCTGGTGTAGGGGTGGTCGGGGTTTCCGCGGAGTTTGACGGCCTTGCCGTCCTGGACGGTGACGATCCATGAACAGCCATCGGGACAGTCCAGAGGACACGCCCCCGTAAGCCTCAATTCACCCGACATGGGACACACACTACGTTGCGCGCCAGGTATTGACACTAACCGTGTACTCTGCCCGATGCGACGACTGCGGGTACGAGTGAGGACGCTGGAAGCCGAGAGATCGTACGGTCCTGCCGGGAAGGTGCAGAATCACTGTCGGTGGCCGAAATCAGGGAACGAGATGATACGGAGGACCTCGCGGAGGGGGATCCAGCCGTGGCTGAGTCACGCGCTGACAGCGATGTCTACGTAGTGGAGCCGCTACTTCCCCAGCGTCTGCGCCGTCCCTCCGACCTGCTGCGCTTCTTCGCCACGCTGATCGTCCTCGGCGCGGTCATTCTGCTGGCCCTGGTCGCCAAGCAGACGCTCATCGGGCTCGAGGCCGACGTCAAGGTCGGCACGGAGCTCGTCCCCCTGCTCCCGAGGATCGCCGCGTTCCTGGGCGGCGCGGCCGTCCTCATCGTGCCCGCGGCCTTCGCGGTCGAACGGGTCTTCCACCGCGACGGCCTGCGCGTGGCCGAAGGGCTGATCGCCGCCATCATCGGCATGGCCGGCTCGTTCCTGCTCGGGCAGTGGCTCGTCGGCGGCAACGTCAACGACCTGCGCGTGCTGCTGACCGGCGACAGGACCATCGAACCGCTGAACACACTGCTCACCTCGGTGATCGCGTACGCCACCGCCGTCCGCATCTCGCGCCGCCCCACCTGGCGCATGCTCATGTGGACCACGATCGCCCTGTACATCCTGGCGTTCTTCTCCGGCAGGCAGATCACGATCCCGAGCGCGATCGTCACCGTGCTGGTCGGCATGGCCATCGGCTACGCCACCCTCTACAGCGTCGGCAGCCCCAACACCAGGCCGCCCGGCAGCGCCGTCGTGGCCGCGCTGCGCAAGCTGTCGTTCTCGCCGGTCTCCGCCCGCCGCATAGAGGACGACCACCAGGGCAGCCGCCGCTACGCCATCGGGCTCCAGGACGGCACCAGCCTCGACGTCACCGTGCTCGACCGCGACCGGCAGGTGGCCGGGCTTCCGTACCGGCTGTGGCGGCGCTTCAGGCTCAACTCCGAGACCAGGCGCAAAGCGATCAGGTCGCTTCGGGCCGAGCTCGAACGCGAGGCGCTCATGGCGTACGCGGCCCAGGCCGCGGGAGCCGGCACGCCCAGGCTCCTCGGCACCAGCGAGATCGGCACCGAGGCCGCGCTGCTCGCCTACGAGCACATCGAGACGCGCCCCCTCGACGACGTCCCCGACGAGGAGATCGACGACGACCTGCTCGCCCAGATCTGGGAGCAGGTCGAGCTGCTGCGCATCCAGCGCCTGGCGCACCGGCGGCTCACCGGCGACAGCATCCACCTCGACAGGGCCGGCCGGGTCGTGCTGACCGACGCGCGCAGCGGCGAGATCGCCGCGGGAGACCTGCTGCTCCGGCTCGACGTCGCCCAGTTGGTCACCTACCTGTCGCTGCGCGTCGGCCCGGAACGCTCGGTCAGGGCCGCCTCCAACGTGCTCGGCCCCGACGCGCTGGCCGCCGCCATGCCGCTGCTCCAGCGCATCGCCCTCACCAGAGAGACCCGCTCGGCCCTGGCCAGGGCCAAGAACCTGCTGCCCGCCATCCGCGACCAGATCGTCGCGCTCAAGCCGCAGGGCAAGGTCGAGGAGGTGCGGCTCGAACGCTTCAGACCCCGCACCCTGGTCACCATCATCGCCAGCACGTTCGCCGCCTACATCCTGTTCTCCCAGCTCAGCAGGGTCGACCTCTACAAGGTCGTGACCACGGCCAACTGGGGGTGGGCGGGCCTGGCGCTGGTCGCCTCGTTCGTGAGCTTCGTGGCCGCCGCCCTCATGCTGCGCGGCTTCGTGCCCGAACCCCTGCCGCTCTGGCGCACCGTGCTCGTGCAGTTCGCGGCCTCGTTCGTCAAGCTCGTCGCGCCGGCGGCCGTCGGCGGCGTCGCCATCAACACGCGCTACCTGCAAAAACGCGGCATCGCGCCGTCGTCGGCGGTGGCCAGCGTGGGCGCCTCACAGCTCATCATGCTGGTCTTCCACATCGCGCTGCTCCTGCTGTTCGCCTACATCACCGGCTCCACCACGACCACGGCCTTCAGCCCGTCGCGCGGGCTCGTGCTCGTGCTGCTCGCCCTGGCGCTGCTGGTCGTGCTGGTGCTCGGCGTGCCGCCGCTGCGCCGGATGGTCACCGCGCGGATGAGCAAGCTCTTCTCCAACGTGCTGCCGCGCCTGCTCGACGTGCTGCAGTCGCCGCGCAAGATGATCGAGGCGTGCCTGGGCACGCTCATGATCACCATCTCGTTCGTGGCGTGCCTGGACGCCTGCGTGGCGGCGTTCGGCGGTGAGCTCAGCTTCACCGCCGTCGCCGTCGTCTTCCTCACGGCCAACGCGATCGGCTCCGCCGCGCCCACCCCCGGCGGGCTGGGCGCCGTCGAAAGCGCGCTCGCGGTCGGGCTCAGCGTGGCGGGCCTGGAGCCCGGGCTGGCCCTGTCGGCCGTGCTGCTGTACCGGCTGCTCACGTTCTGGCTGCCGGTGCTGCCCGGCTGGGCGTCGTTCACCTACCTGCAGCGGAACGAGGCCCTGTGACCTTGTCGACGGCCTGGAGCTCGTCCTCGGTGAACTCGGGGCCGTCCACGCACGCCACGTTGTCCTCAAGCTGCTTCACGCTGCTCGCGCCGATGAGCACACTCGTCACCCTCGGATCCCTGAGCGTCCACGACAGCGCCATCTGAGCCAGCGTCTGCCCCCTGCTCGCGGCGATCTCGTTGAGGCCGCGCGCCAGGTCGCGGTCGATCCTGTCGGCGCTCAGGAACCGGCTGGTGGCCGCCCGCGAGTCCGTCGGCACGCCGTCGAGGTAGCGGTCGGTCAGCAGGCCCTGGGCCAGCGGCGAGTAGACGATGCAGCCCATCCCCGCCTCCTCCAGCGCGTCCAGCAGCCCGTCCTCGATCCACCGGTTGATCATCGAGTAGGACGGCTGGTGGATGAGCAGCGGCGTGCCCAGCTCGCGCATGATCCGCGCGGCCTGGGCGGTCTGCTCGGCCGAGTAGTTGGAGATGCCCGCGTAGAGCGCCTTACCCGAGCGCACCGCCCGGTCCAGCGCCCCCATGGTCTCCTCCAGCGGCGTCTCCGGGTCGGGACGGTGGCTGTAGAAGATGTCCACGTAGTCCAGGCCCATGCGCTCCAGCGACTGGTCGAGGCTGGCCAGCACGTACTTGCGCGAACCCCACTCGCCGTACGGGCCCGGCCACATGTCGTAGCCCGCCTTGGTGGAGATGACCAGCTCGTCCCGGTACGGCAGGAAGTCCTCGCGCAGGATCCGGCCGAAGTTCCGCTCGGCCGAGCCGTAAGGAACGCCATAGTTGTTGGCCAGATCGAAGTGCGTCACCCCGAGGTCGAACGCCCGCCGCAGGATCGCACGGGAGTTCTCGACCGGCCGGTTGTCGCCGAAGTTGTGCCACAACCCCAACGAGACCACGGGCAGCTTCAACCCGCTGCGCCCACTGCGGTTGTACGGCTGGCGCTCATAACGCCGCTCGTCGGCCCGATAGGTCATGAACCCTCCTTCGTCGGGCCCATGTTTCCCTGCTTACTGATGACCTCGACAAGCTCGGTCATGATGTACCTCTCTCGATGATCCAGGAAAGCGCGAACGCCTCCTCGCGCCAGGCGTCGTAACGCCCGCTGCGCCCGCCGTGCCCCGCACCCATCTCGGTCTTGAGCAGGAACGGGCCGCCGTTCGCCGTCGCCCGCAGCCTCGCGATCCACTTCGCGGGCTCGTGGTACAGCACGCGCGTGTCGTTCAGGCTCGTGATCGCCAGGATCGGCGGGTACGGCCTGCCGTCGACGTTCTCGTACGGGGTGTAGCTCTTCATGTACGCATAGACGTCCGGGTTGTGCAGGGGGTCGCCCCACTCGTCCCATTCGATCACAGTCAGCGGGAGCGACGGGTCGAGGATGGTGTTCAACGCGTCCACGAACGGCACCTCGGCCACCACGCCCGCGAACTCCTCGGGAGCCAGGTTCACGGCCGCGCCCATCAGCAGGCCGCCTGCCGAGCCGCCCCTGGCGATGATCCGCTCACTCCAGCCGGACGCCTTCAGGTGCCCGGCCACCGCCACGAAGTCGGTGAACGTGTTGCGCTTCCTGGTCAGCTTGCCGTCCTCATACCAGTGACGGCCCATCTCGCCGCCGCCCCTGACGTGCGCGATCGCGAAGACGAACCCACGGTCGAGCAGCGACAACCTCGGGACGGAGAAGCCCGGGTCGATGGAGGTCTCATAGCTGCCATAGCCGTACAGCACTGTCGGAGCCGGCCTGGCCGCGTCCTTCCGCTTCACGATCGACACCGGCACCTTGGTGCCGTCCTCGGCCGTCGCCCACTCGCGGAACTGCTCGTAGTCGCCCGGGTCGTAGCCGCCCAGCACCGGGCGCTGCTTGAGCAGGATCAGCTCGTGGGTGTCGAGTTCGTAGTCGTAGACGCTCGGCGGGGTGACCATGCTCGTGTAGCCCAGCCTGAGCCTCGTGGTCGTGAACTCGGGGTTGCCCGCGGGGCCGACGTCGTACAGGGGCTCGGGGAAGTCGATCTCGTACGTGTTGTGCTCGGCGGCCTCGATCCTTTCGCGCCAGTTCGCGCCGTCGGCCGGGTAGGGGAGCACGCGCAGGCCCGTCAGCCCTTCGCGGCGGAAGTGCACCACGGCGTGGTCGGAGAACGCGTCGATCTCCAGGAGCCTGGTGTCCTGCCTGTGGGCGATCAGCGGGGTCCACTCGCCGGGGGCGTCGAGCGGGGCGGTGGCCAGCTCGAAGTTCTCGGCGTTCTCGTTGTGGAGGATGTAGAAGAAGTCGCCGGCGTGCTCGACGCCGTACTCCACGCCGGTCGTCCTGGGGCGGACGACCCGGAACTCGCCTGCCGGGTCGGAGGCGTCGAGGAGCCGCACCTCGCTGGTGATCTTGCTGCCCGCGCCCAGCACGAGGTACTTCTCGCTGCGGGTCAGCCCGATGCCCACCCAGTAGCGCTCGTCGCCCTCCTCGTAGACCAGCACGTCCTCCTGGGTTCCGAGGGTGTGCCGATAGACCTGGTACGGGCGCCAGGCGTCGTCGACGCGCGTGTAGAAGAACGTCGAGCCGTCGGCCGACCAGGAGCCGCCGTAGAAGATGTCGGTGATCTCGTCCGGCAGGAGCTCGCCCGTTTCGAGATTCTTGAATCTCAGGGTGAAGCGCTCGTCGCCCTTGTAGTCGGTGGCGAAGGCCAGCATCTTGCCGTCGGGGGTGACGGAGCTGGTGCCGATCGCGAAGAACGGGCTGTCGCCGGCGAGCTCGTTGCCGTCGAGGATCACCTGCTCGCGGTCGAGCCGTTCGCCGGGGGTGATCTTCGGGGGCGCGTCGCTGTCGGCGGGGACCCGGCAGGAGACCGCGTACTGCTTGCCCTCCTCGGTACGCGTGAAGTACCACCACGCGCCCTTGCGGCTCGGAACCGACAGGTCGGTTTCCTGGGTCCGGCTCTTGATCTCCTGGAACACCTGCTCCTGCAGCTCGGACAGGTGAGCTGTCTCCTGTTTGAGAAAGTCGTTCTCAGCCTCCAGATAGGCGGTGGTTTCGGGATCTTCCTTGTTGCTCAGCCAGGCGTACTCGTCGATGACGGTGTCGCCGTGGTGGGTGCGCTCAGTCGGGATCTTCTTCGCCACTGGCGGAGTGTTGCTGCTCACGTGGGGAGTCTATGTTCGGCCGTGATCGTTCTGTGGCCGGGGAAGATGAACGAACGCGTCCCGAGCGGTCGGGAGCGCTGCTAATCTTTAGAAGCCGACGCAGTGCGGCGCAACCCAACTCTCTCACTTCGGTGGCATTGGTGCGTTGTCGTCGTGGTCGTCGGTAATCCTTGTGACTCGCAGGTCCGGAGATCGGTTCGCAGAACTGTCGAAGGGCTGGTAAGTTAGAGGGGTTGTCTCCGAAAGGGGGCAGGATTAATTCCAGCAGGTCGAGCAAGTCCGGTCAATTTGACAGAGACTTGAACGGCTGAAAGAATTAAGACACAACGAAATGAACGCCTCGGAAGCGAGACAAACAAAG